>JASHSF010000281.1 GCA_030036955.1 Nitrososphaerales archaeon | reverse complement strand
TGCAGCTTCGAAAAGGTTGAGCTTTGCGCCGCGAGAAATCAAGTAATCTGCTATTTTTGGGTGGCCGTAGTATGTTGCAACAACAACCGCTGACATACCGCTTTCGTTGCGGGCGTTCATGAGATCTGCGTCTCGCTCAATCATCTGCTCGACCTTACCTGATTCGCCGTCTTTAATTGCCTTGAAGTATTCTTCGGCCATGATCGTTTCCTTTATCCCGCCTTTCTTTGATCGAGCGTGCGCCGTGCGTGGATAAAACGATTCATCGCTCAGTCCCGCTGTGCCAGCGCAAAGAAAATGCCGCAATTGAATTAACCAGCCCGATCAACTCTCTACCTTTGTCAGTAAACTCGTAGGTTACGGTGTTATTGTTGCGAGGTTTTGCAGAAATTGCGCCGATAGCTCTGAGCTCGGCGATTCGCATGGAGAGGGTTCTGGGACTGATCCGAGGAAGAGCTTTTTGCAGATCGCTGTATCGGCTGGCGCCCCTGCTAAATTCGAGAAGAACTTCAGAATACCACTTGCGGCCAAGCAGTTTAAACGCTTCATCAATCGGATAGCCGAGGCTTTCTCGGGGATCGCACATTTGGGATGAGCTATCAATCTTTGCCCTATTTAATTCAAATATGAGAAGATGCGGAAGAACTCCATGCTCGAGCTTGATCGACTAGAATTTTTGATAGGATCCTGGAGAGGGGCTTCTCAGGACCAATTCGGACAGAAGGGTACGCTCGAATCACTATTGGAATGCACTCACGAGCCGAGCGAAAAGTTCGTTCAGCTGAAAGGAGAGAGCCGATTGGATGGGAAGGTGATCAATCGGGGGATTGAATTCATAACTTTCGATCTAAAATCCAAGAAATACATTTGCAAGAGAGTCTGGTCCTATGGCTTTATTGAAAATGGGAAGGGCGCTTGGGAAAATGACTCTCTTGTTTTTCTTTTGGAATTTGACAACGAGCCGGAATACTTTGCTGGGACGCGCTGGCGGAGTTTCATCAGGAAATACGGAGAGAACGAAATTGGAACTGGTCTACTGACAGCAAAGGAAGGAGAGGAATACGGGCTCTACGGCGAAACACGGTTGACGCGCGTTAAGAGATAAAGCATATCTGCGGAATTCTAGCTGAGCTAATAAATTTGACAGAGCTGAAATTGACAACATTTTAATCGAAGGTTCGGGGTTAATTGGGTACTTTGCCCAGTGGACCCGTTCCAGAGCAAACCGAAGTTTCTCTTTCTTCCTGTCGGTGTCCAGAGTCCTTCCGCAGTTATGTTTCCAGCGTAAAAGCGGTACTTCGGGAGACGAAATCAAAAAGAAGTGAGAGCTTGGCGACCGAACAAAAAGAAATCGTCGCCAAAGTCGCGCCGCTCGTTGAAGTACTCTTGGAAAGCAAGGACTTTCTTCCGGCGGAATACCGCGTTCCGCTTTCTCACAAAGCGTACTCGAAATATTTGCTCTACAAGGCGGAAGACGACTCGTTCATAGTAGTTGCGATGGTATGGCGGCCAGGTGCTACTACTCCGATTCACGATCACCAGACCTGGGGAGTGATCGGCGTTCTCCAAGGACGGGAAGAGGAAACTCGCTACGACAAAATCGATGACGGTTCGGTACTCGGGCATGCGGAGATTCGCAAAGCGGCAAGCATCAGCCATGGTCCGGGCGAAGTATCGGTTTGCTGCTTACCGCAGTACGATATTCACTCGGTGAAAAATATTGGCGACGAAGTTGCAATAAGCATCCACACTTACGGTGGAGATCAGTCCTCGATCGAAAGCTGCGCGTACGATCCGACCAACGATTCTGTAAGAAAGTACGTTTCTCCCTGCGATCCACTGCCCCAAAAGTTCAAGATAGAGCCGCTTCTCGCTGCGATTTAGTTTCTTTATGATGAGCAAACTTGGTGAAAGAAGGCGAGGACATGGCGGGACTTCAGCGCTTAATAGCAATGGAGCAAGGCTATTCCGATTCTGACGAGTGAGTGCCTCCGGGCTGGCGCGTTGTTCTGATCGCTGGCCGATAAACCAGAAAGAGAATTAAAAGTCCAAAATATGTGCGGCTGCTTGTCATGATTGAAACTCAAAATCTTACTCGCAAGTTCGGAACCCTGACGGCGGTTGACGACCTTACGCTCCGAGTTGAAGATGGCGAAGTTTTCGGTTTCCTAGGGCCCAATGGCGCAGGAAAGACCACAACGGTAAGAATGCTCTGCTCTCTGATATCCAAGACAAGCGGCGACGCGAGAATAGATGATTACGATATTGGTAAGAAAGAAGATAGTCTGAAGCTCAGGAAAATCATCGGGTTAGTACCGGACAATGTAGGTCTTTACGAGTCGCTGACGGCCTCCGAGAACTTGGACTATTACGGTACGCTATTCGATTTGACAGACTCGCAAAGGAAAGAGAGCAACGAGCACTTTCTCAAGCTATTGGGGCTCTGGGAGAAAAGGGACGTAATGGCAGGATCATTCTCGAAAGGGATGAAGCAGAAACTTGCTATTGCACGAGCGCTGATTCACAACCCCGAGATAATTTTCATGGATGAACCTACGGCTAACCTCGACCCGGAATCCGCAAAGACAGTAAGAGAATTCATTCTAGGGCTAAAGAAGGAAAAGAAAACCATCTTTCTGAATACGCACAATCTCGATGAGGCACAAAGGATCTGCGACAGAATTGGCATCATGAATACGAAATTAATGGCGCTTGGTACCCCTGACGAGCTCGAGGGCTCTGTGCACGGGAGGAAGACCGTGATACAACTGAGGCAGGTGAACGACCCAGTTCTGGACGCGTTGAGAGGATTAAACGTAAGAAACTTGACCAAGGAGGACAACAAACTTACGGTCGACGTAGTGAAGCCTGAAGATGAGAACCCTGCTATGGTGGACGCGATTGTAGGAGCGGGAGGAAAGATCGAGTCCGTCTTCGTGATCAGTTCTAGCCTTGAGGACGCATACCTGAAACTAGTGAGGGAAGATCGATGAGTTACTGGAAACCTTGGAAGATAGCACAGAAAGAGTTCAAGGTGATTAGAAGGAAGAGGAGCGTCATCTCCTATGTTATTGCACTTCCGCTTCTCCTCGCATTTTTCTTCGCTCTCGTCGTAATGAACGACGTAGCTCCTTCGTCCGGGATCTCCTCGAATTATCAACTTGGTTTTGAATCACTTACCTACTTCTTCGTCGTTTTCGCAGCAATTGTCCCTAGTTCTCTTGCTGCTTACAGCATTGTAGGTGAAAAAATTGAGAAGAGCTTGGAGCCTCTACTCGCAACGCCCGTGTCAGACGGGGAAATTCTGCTCGGGAAAAGTATCGCTGCGTTCTTACCGTCCATTCTCGCGATATGGCTTGGTGCATCGATCTTTATGGCAACAACAGATTTCCTTACGCACAATTTACTATCTTTCTATTATTTCCCAAATTGGAACGCAGGAGTTATGTTGTTCTTACTCGCGCCTCTTGCAGCAATCATGAGCATCGAACTTGCGGTGATAGTCTCTTCAAGAGTCACAGATGT
>JASHSF010000280.1 GCA_030036955.1 Nitrososphaerales archaeon | reverse complement strand
GAGGCCGAGAGAGCTTAGTGTTGCGGGAGAAATCTCGCCTACAATCCCAACATCTCCTTTGAAATTCGGAATGTTTATGATAATCTGTGCAGCTCGACCCTCAGCAAACCAGAACGGGGTGTTTGCGGCAGGAGCGAGTGCGATTATGTCAGCGCCTAAAGATTGGCGGCAAAATGAGTTGAGAACTGAACTAGCTAAGGTAAAGTTAGATTTTGATTCGGCTAAAAGAACTGCAACGTGACTTTCCTCTAATATTCCGGTTTCGGTGTCCTCTGATCTTTTGAATACAATTCCTTGCTCGTAAAGACGTTGGGGATACTCTTCACGTTTAGTTTCTCCAAGCACCGAAAGGAGCATCGGTAATACTGAATCGAGCAAGTACTCGTAGCTGGCTGATTTTGGATTTTCAACCTTAAGCGTTTGGGGGTCTCCGCCGAAAGCTTCAACAGGGTATGAGCTTCTTAGGGCAAAGTCAGCAATTTCAGTAAGACCGAGACCCACAAGTACCTCGGCTATTCTCTCCTCCTTTCTCGTCCGACTCAATATCGAGCCGGTAACCGAGGTCGAAACCGCTTCAGGGGCCAGCAACTCTACGCCATAGCCGAGCTCGAGTTCTTCGGCCAAATCGATTTTGTGCAAAACGTCTGACCTATACCTCGGAATCCGAACGGTGTTCTTCGTTACGCCCAGTCTGCACTTTTCCAGGGAACGTCTCGCCTCAACGGGTTTGAGCTTCAAGCCGAGAACGCGATTTGCGAGGGCAAGATCAAACTTCATGCTAGTCGGGGACATATCCGGAGTCCAGAAGCGACTTTTGCTAACTTTGTCTTCGATTTGAACGGAGCTGACCTTTCCTCCCAAGTCTGATATCATCGACGCTAAAATCGCGATGACGGTTTCCCCCGCTTTTCTATCCGTCGAAGTTACGTCCACGAACAAAGAGGCCGCGCCGGGTTTGAGCCGGGTTGCTTCGCCGTTAATTATTGGGGGCATTGATAGAACCGTCCCCGAGGAGTCAACGAGGAGAGGGAAAGGGCCATTTTCCAAGATCTCGCCGTATTCCTTCCCCTGTTCGGTGGTTTCAATGATCTCATGAATTGACATTGAACTAACTGAACCGAGCGGAGTAAAGGAAAAGTCGGGATCTTTCGTGGCATAGTATCTGATAGGTGGGCGAAGTGGTCTCGAATCGTGCAAACCAATAGCGACTGTTGATCTCTTCCGGCCTAATCCGTTATGGAGGTCTTCTTGTGCCCCAATTAACTGCTTGATGACATCATCGTCCATGCGAAATTCAGCTGATAGACAGAAAATGAAAGGGCGGACGCGTTTCACTTCGCTACCTTCTATTGCCACTTTCGGACCAGCTTTAGGAAAGTCGTATTTCGGCAGCCCAATTTTGATTCCGAGCTGCCCTACAAGCGCCCTAGCTATGCCTGACTCGCTGCAGAAATCCGGGCGGTTTGGATTGTATTCTACGCTGACAAGGTCCCCTTCCGTCTTCTCAATATCAAGTGCGAGATAGGGGAGTGATTCGAGGATCTGATTTTCGCTAACCTTGTCGTCAGTGTATTTTCTTAATCTCTGCAGAGATAGCTCAATTACGGGCATAATCTCTTCACAGGAACCCTCTATAGAATACTCGTTTTGCGTAACCAGCTAAGATTGGCTCCGTAAAGATCTCGAATATCTTGCAGTCCGTATTTCATCATGACCAATCTATCGAGACCCAAACCCCACGCTAGAACTGGATTCTTTATTCCAAGGGGAGCGGTAACTTCCGGTCGGAACACTCCCATTCCTCCAAGCTCGAGCCACTTTTGTTTATCCTCCCAAAAGACTACTGGTCCAAGCGATGGTTCGGTGTACGGAAAATACGTCGGCCAAAATTTCACCTTGTTGAACCCTAGTTTCGAATAGAACTGGGACATGACATAGATCAGATTCCTAATGTTTAGGCCTGGAGCTGTCATCACCCCTTCGATCTGATAAAATTCGGGATTGTTTTTGTAGTTCGGCTTCTCGTTCCTGAATACCTTATCGACTGAGAAGACCCGAGCATCGTCGGGTCTGTGATCGGCAAGGTAACGGATAGTAATCGCTGTAGTGTGTGTACGCAGAACTACCCTCCTTGCTTCGTCGATTTGCCATCCTTTGCCCCAACCAAGTGATCCTGTCCCTTTGCCTGATTCGTGCGAATCGCGAACTGACTTTACTCGTTTGTCGTCCAGAGATATTTTTGCTATAGAGGATGAGAGATAGAAGGTATCCTGCATCTCCCTCGCTGAATGATGTTGTGGAATAAAGAGCGCGTCAAAGTTCCAGAAAGCGCTTTGAGCGTTGGGTCCTCGTATCTCGCCAAACCCCAGGGACAGAAACGCTTCGCGCACTTCCTCAATGAAGAGTCTTACGGGGTGCTTCCGTCCTCCAAAGTAGCTTGGAGCGGGAGATGTAACATCGATTGGTCTCAGGTGCCTCTGCTGCCAATCCTTATTTTTGATAACTTCGGGAGTAATTTCGCCTATTTCGTTTTCGACCAACTTAGCGGAAGTATCGAGACCTTTCGGGGTAAGCCGAATTGATAGCTCTTTTACTGGCTGAGCTTCGATAACGCCTCTTTGTCGCTTTGAAAGCTGATCGAGTGTTTGTCTCTCTTCGGGAGATAAGCTCGATGATAAGATTCTCCCTGCACTACCAACTTTTTCAATGAGCTCTTCTTCCGGCTCTTTTTTCTCAGCTGCATCCGGCTCTAACGTAATTTCTTGATTCTTTCCAATCCTTATCCAGCCGTTCTTCCTCGCGTGCCCTAATGCAACCGAAAATTCGTCGCCCATTTTGCTCGAAAGCATGGAGAAGGAATTTCTGGACGGAAAATTCTGCAACAGCCGTACTAGTTTTCTCTCCGGGAGCCCCCCCGAAGCGATCTCCTTTCCCTTTTCTCCGAGGGAATAGAATGTGCTCTCCCTTGTCTCTGTCTCGATCAAATCTTTTGATTTTAGCCATTCGACCGCGCGTCTCAGTTGATCTGGCGAAAGTTTCGAAGCAGATAATGCGTCATCGAACTCGATCCAGTCAAGAGGCTTGCTTCGGCTGGCCAAGGCCCGGAGAAGGCTTGCTTCCAGTGGATGTATTGGGATGCGCGTCAAGCCGCTTGAGCTCATTTTCTGCGTCTAGGACTCACTTTTCTTGCGGAGACCGCCCTTGACATCTTGGACGACGAATTCATCGACGAGTTCCTTGGCCTTTTCGCGTTTCTCTTGATGTCTCTCGACATATTCTACGACTCTCGATGCTAGCAGATGCTTGCAGTCGCCGCACAGCAACCTCCCCGAGGTGCAATCGTCGTATATTTTCCCAAGTTCCGAGTCATTTTGTTCGAACAGAAAGTAGTAGTAGTGATAAATCGGGCAAATGTCCGCCTGAGCTCCCAGTCTCCTTTGTTCCTCAACAGTCTTTCTGCCGCCGGTGAAGGAATTCATAACTTTCCTCTCCACGACTTTCGGAGGATCAGTCGTGAATATGGCCGTATCGGGTTCGCTAGCGCTCATTTTTCCTCCCTGCCCTAAACCAGGCATGAACTTACAATGTATTTGAGCCGGTTTGTAAAATCCAAGCTTCGGAGCCACTTCGCGGGCTATGCCTCTCCAGTAGGGATCTTGATCAATCGCTGCGGGTATGAGACAAGGTATGTTCTTGCCTTTGAGCACTGACGGCAGGAAACAAGGCACAGCTTCCAGCGTAGGAAAGAAAATCAGTCCAAGGTTTGTACTGTTCTCGAATCCGAAAATTGATTTTGCGGTTGAAAGCGTGATATGCTTTGAAATTTTGGCAGCTATGGGGTAGAGCGTTCTCATGTAATCAGTATCTAGAAAGGCAAAAGTCTTCTTCGGATCAAATCCCAGTGCTATCAGGTCAAGCAGATTGTCGTACGCCGTAGTGTGAGTCTCCTCCAGCGTTGAGCTATCGCTGTAGAGAAACCGCTCATCGTCAGTGTACTGAAAGTACAGTTCAGCATTGAACTTGTCCTGCAAATACTTTGTGAATATCCATGGAATCAGATGGCCAAGGTGGACATTACCCGTGGGCCCCCTCCCCGTGTAGAGAAAGAACTCTTCTCCAGCTTGATACCTTTCCAGAATCCAGTCCAGATCCCTGTGCGAGTAGAAGATACCACGGCGAAGGAAGGGGTGGATTTCTCCAGTTAGTTTTTGAAATTTTTTGAGTATGCTTTGGGAGATTTTCGTCGTTCCAAATTTCTCTATGAGCTTATCGTAATCTATCGTACCTTTCACGGTCCAGGGTGTAACCGTGAATTCTTCTTGAGAATCCTGATGATCTTCGGCCACGTGTATCAACTGCTTTCAAAATAGGCAATAAAGCCCCAGTTTAGGGGAAGTGCCAGAAAGGAAAAGAAAAACGCCGATCCTCGGGCCGTTGCATTAGTTCCAGCGTCCAAAGAAACTCTGGAGCTAGAAAAAACTATCTGCTTTTTCAGAGCTAGACGAGTTTAGGAAGGATCCGACTTGCGACGCCCGTAAGCCTTGATACGATTTTTTATGATGTCTGCGTAGTTAGTGAAAGCGTATCTTTCCTTCTTCCAAGGATCGGCAGAATTAGAGTAACCCCGAATTTCCCAAAAACCCGGTTCGTCGAATTCGGAGATCTTTATTCCCTTCAACCACTTCGCGGATTTGTAGAAGTATCTCTTTGGCACGAGCATTCTGACGGGCCCACCGTGCTCGGGATTTAGATCCGAGCCCCCGAACTTGAATGCCACCAAAACATCATCGTCACTCGCAACTTCAAATGTCACGTTCGTGGTGAAGCCCTGCTCGCATTCAAAGACCACAAACTTTGCTTTTTCGGTTGGCTTTGCTATCTTCATCAGGTCATTGAATTTTATTCCTTCCCAGGTCGTATCGAGCTTCGACCATGAGGTGACGCAGTGGATGTCGTTTGTTTGAGTTGTGTGATCAAGCGCGAGCAGGTCCTGGTAGCTTAGAGTAATTGGGTTAGATACTTCCCCATGGATTCTCAGTTTCCAATTTTCCTTTTGAATGGAAGGGATCGAACCGGCATAAAGCACGGGAAAACCTTGAGTCACGACCTGCCCGGGCGGGACACGTTTTGATTTCTCTTCAGGCGAAAGATTGCTGATTTGGGACAATGATGATCCACCGCATATGATGCGAGGAATTTAGAGGTGAGCGAGATCGGAGATTTGAGCTATTGAACTTTGATCAGTTCCGCGTATATCATGGAAATGATTGTTTTCGCATGACACTTTGCGCACTCTCCGCCTTCGCGGTAAACGAAATCGCCCAACTTGAATGCGCGCTTCGTTTTTGTTCCGCATTGAGGGCAGTCTTCAATAGTAAAGACTGGCATCTTCGGCCTCTTTTCGCCAATTGAAGGAAACATTTGAGCCATAGCTTCGCCCTACTCCCTTACTGCGCTACACCCAGCGTATTACCAACGCCAACTAGGAGAACAGTATCGCCCTCTTTGGTCTTCTCCTCGACGAGACGGTTTACTCGCTCGATTGTTTTGTCTGTTGCCTCTGCAATTTCCTTTTTCATTACCGATATTGCGTCGATAAGGGACTGCTTTACTACAATTGCGTACATTGGAATATCTTTGGCTGTCGCAGCAGCTTCGATTCGAAACTTTTCGACTCCGATCCCTCCTATCGCAGCTCCTATACCTTCAGCCACTTCTCCGGTATTTTCTCCCTCCAGCTTCAAAGCTGCGTCGACCATTATCACTGTTGAAATTTTGTTGTTGGGATCGTTAATGATCTTCTCAACACCGACTTGAGGTCTTCCGACCGTGCCCATTGGTCCCTCGGCTTTAAGTACGAACAACTTGCGGCCTTTGTACTCGGTGACGGCGTAAACCGTTTCTCGCTCGACGGTAACTTTTTCCTTCCCTACCATCAGTTTACCCGCAACCATGGGACCGAGACCATCACCGATTGGCTGTGCCTGCTTGAATGCGTCAACCGCACTCATCAATGCCTCAGATTCCTGAACCAGCATCGGCATTATCATTTGAAGCTGGACCAAGATGAAATAGCTCTTGGTCTTTTGCCCTTGAATGTAAAAGTGCCTCACGATCTTGAATATCATATTCAAGCTGGTTGCGACTTCCAGTATGTTTTGAGCGACGCTGATCTGGACTGGATCTGCACCTGGAGAAAGAGCTTTTAGCTCATCCCGAATTCGGTCGTCCTGCAAAC
Source organism: Nitrososphaerales archaeon (assembly GCA_030036955.1). Classification (GTDB taxonomy): domain Archaea; phylum Thermoproteota; class Nitrososphaeria; order Nitrososphaerales; family CADDZS01; genus JASHOD01. Next base: position 10,549 of record JASHSF010000280.1, on the reverse strand, counting down.
GTGTCACGTGCTCGATTTTTCCGACGATGCCATTTGGGTCAAGGTCGACCGGCATTATCGTAAAGTACTCGAGAAATTGATCAACTCTTGCCTGGGCATCTTTTGATGACTTCATGACGGTGTTAACGTACCCGATGGCCTCTCTCCTGCTGGCGTCCTTTAAGACCTGCAGTTTCTCGAGATTTTTCTTAACATCATTCAGAGCCGTGTAGGCTTGAATCCGAGGAGCCCAAAGAAAACTAACCGCAAACAGGATAATCGTGAATATGACGTAAAAGACAGTGGTGGTAAGGCCTCCGCTAGGAAGACCCAACTGTAAGGGAGAAAATAACATCTAAAAAAAGAACTTCCGAATAACCAGAAAACAGCCTCAGTTCGCATATAGACTTTGTGTAGATCGAGGGGGGCAAGTGAGTCGACAGCTGAGAGATGTTTTGATGGAGGCAGTTTAACACTGGAAGACGGAGAACAATTGCCTCCGAAAAGCACATGTGGCAACAATCAATCGGGGAATCGAAAAATTTGAGATTATGGTCGTCCTTCTCGTCCTAAAGAACGAACATGGTTTGAATAAGCCGCACTATGAATATAGGATCTTGAATCTTTGATGATTTAGGTCAAAACCACAACACCTTCAGGGAGAATCCCGACAGTGTGCTCAGCTTGAGCAACAGGTTGACCCTTAGCTTCCAGAAGCTCCGGATAAGATCTTAAGATTCTGGCTTTCAGCAGCTGCGCAATGTTTGAATCCAATTCGGACTTTTTGTAATACTCCTTAAACCAACGGGCCGGAAACGGCAGAGTTCGGCACGTGGACCAAATCAGCTCCACAAAATCGTCGAGCTTCTTGTCCTTTGTTCGCTTTCTCGCAACCAGTGAAAAAATATTTCGCGTCTTGCCTTCGGCAACCACGCCTGCTCCGTCACGAGTAGTAAAGAATGGCTCAACCGCATAAAAATTTCCTAGTTTGAAGGTTGCGAGAGACGGCGCCCATACGTTTGGGACCGATGCGCCCGCGTGGACTTGATAATAATCGAGCTGATGCCCCGAGAGATTCTCGATGGGGAGGTAACCGCGCCGTGCAGCATAATTCTCTACGACTCGACCGATGTCGCTAGTCTTGCCGCCATTTTTTACTTCCTTGAGCGCCTCCCCGAGTGCCCCTTTTGTGGCTTCGGCCATTTCGATGAGATCTTCATTGTAACACAATGTTACTGCCGTGTCTGCCACGTACCCGTCTATATGTGCGCCAATGTCGACTTTCAGCAGAGCATTTTCACTGACTTTTCTCGGATCGTCAATTTCTGCTGTGTAATGTGCGGCGCTATCGTTGGCGCATACGTTTACCGGAAAAGCAGGGGCTGCTCCTTTACTTCTAATTTCGCCCTCGACGAATTCGCAGATTTCTGCATACGTCTTTCCTCTCCAATCACGGCTGTCGATCTGCTTCTTTATTTCCCGTGTGATCTGCCCTGCAGCCTTGTATTTCTCTGCAGGTGATGCATTGGCAACTGTAAGGGACATCTGGGAAGACTTTAGTTTGTATCTGCCATACCCTGTCTTTAATGGCTTTTTTCTCGAACCATTTTTTACCTATGGGATAGTTAGGAAAGTAAGGCCCGCGCTTTGAAATCGGATTCGAAAAAACCATACAAGTATGACACGATAGCTCTAGGCGGCACTTTTGACATTATTCACAAAGGCCATGAAGCCTTGTTCGCCAGGGCGTTTCAAACCGGCGAGCACGTTGTAATTGGTCTTACGACAGACGAATTTGTGTCTTCTTCCGGCAAGAAAATCAAGCATACTTTTGCGGAAAGGTTAGCTCAGATGAACGCGTACCTGAGTTCAAATTACCCAGATCGCGAGTACAAAATAACGGAACTTGATCAGACTTTCGGTCCTGGAATGTTCACGAACAACATTCAGGCAATTGTCGTCAGCACCGAAACGGCCGAGGCTGTTGATGAAGCAAACAGAAAGCGGAGAGAACTGGGTTTGCCAGAATTGAAAGTGGAGAGTGTACCTATCGTATTGGCAGATGACGGAGGGAAAATATCGAGCACGAGAATACGACTGGGCGAAATTAACGAGAAGGGCAATAGAAGCTCCTTGTGAGAGAAATTGGTGGGGCCGGTGGGATTCTCACTGATTGTCTCCGAATCTAAATCCGAGGCTCTTTGACTTGAACCCACGATCTACGGGTATCTACACCCATCGTCGCTATATGCTCCTGTGTAACATCATCCCTGCGCGGTCAGGTTACCCATAGGATTATTCCTACGACACTGGAGCCCGTCGCCTTACCTATCCAGGTAAAAAACAAGGCTGGTTTTCACTAGCTGGGCTACGACCCCACCGAAGCAATCGAGCCGAAATCGGTCGTAAAAAGTATTTCATCGTTAGGTAATGACAATATTATCCGCTTGCCTCTGCGACAATTTTTTTCTTCAGAAAGATGTCGATGTCCCGATCTGAATAATTGAAGGACGAAAGAATCTCGACGGTGTGTTCTCCTAGCAGCGGTGGAGCAGAATCGTCTGAGCGGATCTTTTTCCCATTCATTAATGTGATAGGAGAACGGATCGACTTGATGGCTTTAGCAGAGGTATGATTTACATTTTCTACAATGTGTCTGAATTGAGTGTGATTCGATTGTAGCGCTTCCCCTACAGTCGAAATTGGACTGCTCGGTACTCCAGCTTTGTCGAAAAGTTTCAGCCAATGTGATGCAGATTTTTCTGCAAAAATTCTTTCCAAAGTGGAAATCAGGATTTTACGGTTCGAAATCCGAGACGAAACAGTTGCAAATTTCTTGGCCGAAGCGAGATCTTTTCTTTTGATGGCTTCGCACGCTCGAGTCCAAAGAGCATCACTCCCGACGGCCAAAATGAAGTAACGGTCATTTGCTCGGAAAGCTTGGTAGGGCACAAGTAGCGGGTGTGCGGAGCCTAGGGGTTTCGGATTTTTACCTGTCGCGAAATAATAACCGGCCTGAAAGGTCAACCAAGAGATCATGCTGTCGTACATGCTGATGTCCAAGTACACACCTTTCGAATTTGGTTTAGTGCGGATACCTAACAGTGCAGAGGTGATAGCGAGTGCCGAAAACATTCCTGAACCAATATCTGCAACCGGGACGCCAACTTTGACTGGTGTTCCACCCTCTTCACCTGTAATACTCATTATTCCACTAGCTGCAAATGCAGCTATGTCGTACCCAGGCTTGTGACTGAGAGGTCCGCTTTGGCCATAACCGGAAAGAGAACAGTATACTATTCGGGAATTGTGCTTGCGGACTACATCATAATCTAACCCAAGTTTTGACATAACCCCAGGACGGAAATTCTCTATCAAAACATCGCATTTCGAAGCCATCCTGAGCGCGATGCTTGTCGCTTCCGGTCGTTTCGTAAGATCCATTGCAATGCTCTTCTTGTTTCGGTTAATCGAAAGAAAATAAGCACTTTCGCCCTTGATGAAGGGAGGCCCCCACTTACGAGTTCCATCGCCGTACAAAGGTTCAACTTTGTAAATGTCTGCGCCGAGATCGCCGAGCAGCTGCGTACAGTAAGGCCCGGAAAGAATTTGCGAAAAATCCAAAACCTTGATCCCCTGAAGAAAAGGAGAAATCTTTGTCGGTTTCAATTTCTTTTAGAGACTCGTTTTCAGATGATAGCAGAAGCTAAGGAGTTACGCATTTCACTCTTTGTAATCTATTAAATATCCTGCGTTGTCGTTGTTGGCTGTTGAGCGAAGAAATATCCGAAGCTTGCGGGGTTTTTGGAGTAATCTCGGCTTCTGAGCGTAGCATCTTTCGTATAATGTATTGGGGCCTCCTTTCGCTGAATCACCGAGGCCAGCAATCCTACGGTTTTACAAGTTTGGATAATGGAGTATTTCACTCCGAGGAGGATCTTAATCTGATTCCAACCGACCCGCGAACGGTTGAGAAATTGGAAGCCTCTCTAAAAGGACGAATGGGAATATCGAACGCGAGGTACGCCACATCCGGAGGGAATGGCATTACCCAGCTCGAGGGAGGTAAGCAGCCTCTTGTTATCTCGGATTCTAATCGTACGCTTGCCCTCAGTTACAATGGAAACATTGTGAACGCAAGTGCACTTCGGAGCGAATTATCTGAACAATCAGGACCTTTTTCGACCGATGCTGACACGGAAGTTCTATGTCGGCGATTACTCGGGGATTTGGAAGAATTCCGAGGCGACTATCGAAAGGCAATCGGCCATGTTTTGGATACCGTCGAAGGCGCTTACTCTTGCATGGTGCTTGATTCCTCTAACAATTCCTTCCATGCATTCAGGGACGTGCAGGGCATAAGGCCGTATTGCTTTGGAAAACTGGACGACGTGATAGCATTTTGCTCGGAATCACCTGCTCTCGATATCAACAATTTCCAAGGTTTGGATTATGTGCGACCGGGAGAGCTAATTTCAGTTGATGGTAGGGGTAATCTTTCGAGATTTCAAATACGGGAAGCAAAGCCTGCAATGTGCTCATTTGAATTCGCTTACTTCTCTCGACCAGATTCAATTTTGAACGGTACGGATAGACCTGTTTATAAAATCAGGGAACGCTTAGCGCATTCTCTAGCTGAGACATACAAGGAGAAATTAGGGCAAATCGATCTCATAATTTCAATGCCTGAAACCGCAGACGACGCAGCTTACGGCATGCACGAGGCGACGGGTATTCCTTGGGAGAGAGTCGTAAGAAAGAATCGCTACGTTACAAGAAGAGCATTCATTTCTCAAAATGGCGAGAGAGATGATGTCATTGACAAGAAAGTGAATATAGTTTCCAAAATTGTCGAGGGGAAGAATCTTGCTCTTGTGGAGGATAGCATAGTCCGCGGCGATACATCGGCTGCAAACATAAAAAAGCTCAGGAAGTCCGGAGCAAAATCGATCCACCTATTCGTAAGTTTTCCCAAAATTGCGTACCCGTGTCTCTACGGAGTTGACATGGCAACGTATGGAGAGCTGATTGGTTCAAAATTTAGTGCGGAAGAAATTGCAACCAAGATCGGAGCCGATTCTGTAAACTATCAAACTGAAGAGGGACTCATCAGGGCAATTGGTCTCGGAGATAATAGTCTCTGCATGGCTTGCGTCAATGGCCAGTATCCAACGGAGATTGCGCGGGAAATAGTTCAGCATAACGGTCATGAAAATTCTAAGGAAAAGATCTCAAAACGAGTTTATGAACGCTGATCGACGCGACTAATTTTCGAAGAGCCTCCTATTACTTTGATGGATCGATGATTGCATGTGCAGGCTGAGAAGACCAATGTTCTCCTTGTTGGTTCTGGTGGCAGAGAACATGCACTTGCTTGGAAACTATCCCAAAGCCGGAGCATAGGATCTCTTTGTGTAGCGCCCGGAAACGCAGGAACTGCAAAATTCAATGTTCCGATAGCTCAGGACGATATTGAGGGCTTGGCCGATTTTGCCGAGGAAAACGACTGCTTTACCGTTGTTGGACCGGAGGATCCTCTCTGCTATGGACTCGTAGATGCTTTTCGAAGTCGGAATTTGAGGGCCTTCGGACCTAGAAAAGAGCAGGCGATGCTTGAAGGAAGCAAGTCGTACGCGAAAAAGATCATGGCATCTTGCAAAGTACCAACTGCCACGTTCGAGGTGTTTGAAGATTACGAGCAGGCGAAAGAATTCTCGTCATCTAGAAACGGAGAGGTAGTGGTGAAGGCAGACGGGCTTGCGAGAGGGAAGGGCGTATTCGTGTGCTCTAATCAGATGGAAGTAGATAACGTGCTAAAGGGGTTGCTTGTTCAACGCTCCTTGGGGGAGGCTGGAAAACGCGTTGTCATCGAGGAAAAATTGCTGGGACAAGAAGCGTCTTTTATGGCGCTTTGCGATGGCAAAAACGCTGTCGGCTTTGGTACGGCGACCGATTACAAGCAGCTCTTTGATGGAGATAAGGGACCCAATACTGGAGGAATGGGATCCTGTTCTCCAGCAATCGTCCTGAGCTCGGATCAGGAGAGCGAAGTCCTAGAAAAAATAGTAAACCCCATAGTTCAAAAGACCGCGTTCAAGGGATTTCTCTATGTGGGCCTGATGATTTCGGACGGGAAATTGTCTGTTCTTGAATTCAACGTTAGGCTCGGTGATCCGGAAACGCAATCGATTATTCCAAGGTTGGAAAATGATTTGCTCGATCTTCTCACCGAAATCGAGTATTCTGGTATCGGCTCTGAAGAGAGCATTCCTAAGTGGTCTTCCAAGACCGCGTGCTCCGTTGTAATGTGCTCACAAGGGTATCCTGGAAAGACAGATTCCGGGATGATAATCTCTGGTATTGACGAAGCAGAGAGCGATGGAGCTATAGTCTTTCATTCAGGTACAAGACAAGAGAACCAAAATTTCGTTACAAATGGCGGAAGAGTCTTGTCGATTTGCGCGATCGACGAGTCGCTTGAAAAAGCTAGATCCTCCGCTTACAGATCCGTTGAAAAAATTTCTTGGCGAGGAGAGTATCACCGTTCGGATATCGGGCGGAAACTTTCCGGACCAATAGACAATGTTGCTTCAAACCGCATTTCGTCCTCTGCCAGGTGATACAAGTGGTTAAGAATCTGCTCTTCCTCGCCTCCGGCCGAGGCAGTAATTTCAAATCGTTTGTGGACCATATTAGGCTCGGTATTCTGAAAGCGGTCGCCGTAAAAATACTGGTTTCGAATCGCGTGAATGCCCCAGTGCTCGAGATAGCCCGCATCGCCGACATCGCGACTAAAGAACTCGTGGGGACATCAGGGAGGTCATTTGTTTCGAAAGAGGAGCGGGAAAAAGCAAGGCTCGATTTCGACAAACAGTGTCTTGAATTGGTCCACCAGTTTTCCATAGATTACGTGCTTTTAGCAGGGTTTGATCAGATTCTCTCCAAATCATTCGTGGATAGCATGCCTTGCCGCATTTTGAACATACACCCGGCTTACGACCTCAGAGCTTTCGGCGGGAAGAATATGGTGGGAAGTAAAGTACACGACTCTGTTGTAAGAAGCGAGGTAAGATATTCGGGCTGCACAGTTCACTTTGTAGCGAACGAAATCGATCAAGGTCCCGCGATATTGAAGGAGAGGGTCGCAATTTTGCCTGACGATACTGCGGGCTCTTTAGAGCAGCGAATACTTGCATACGAACACCTGCTTTATCCCCAGGCTCTCCAATTGCTCGTAGATGGCAGAGTGTTCCTGAGCGATGACAGAACAAAATGTTACGTAGATCGCTTCAGCGATAATTGGGATATCGAATGGTGGAAGAGGCAAGAAGCGTACCTGAGAAAGATCCAATTCGATACAATTACCTTGCAAGAGGCTCAAACCAGCTGACGAATGTGAAGCGCGATAAGATGTGCTAGACACGGTCATCATGCAGGCGGAGCCCGTAGTTTCGGAAAAAAAGAAGGAGATTTCAGCTCTAGTTTCAACTATCACGAAGGAAACAGGCAGACCTCCAAAACTCGTGGCAATGCTGATTGGAAATGATCCGGTTTCACGGATTTACGTCGAGCTGAAAAAGAAGGATTGCGAGGACGTTGGGATCCTGTCGGAAATACTTGATCTTAGCTCTGTTCCTGCTGACAAAGTAGAGATGGAAGTCATAACCGCCCTCGAAAGACTGAATCGTGATGAAACTGTTTCTGCGGTAATCCCGCAAATGCCTTTCGACGGAAAGATAAGAGAAGAAAAAGTTTTTTCTATTTTGAGCCCTCAGAAAGACGTTGACGGTCTAACTCCATACAATCTTGGAACCTTGATCAGAGGGGAGTATGGCCTGAACTCTTCACTATTGCCCTGCACTCCCAAAGGAATAATGATGCTACTGAGGCACTACGGAGTGGTCATGGACGGAGCCGATGCAGCAATAATCGGAAGGGGAATTCTGGTGGGTGAGCCGTTGAGAAAGCTGCTACAGGATCAAAATTCAACAGCGACATGTTACCACACACATTCAAAGCACATGATGCAGAGAATTCGGGATGCGGATTTAGTAATTGCTGGAATTGGCAGGCCCCCCGAGATTTACGGGAATTTGAGGGGTTTTCGACTGACTGGCGACATGGTAAAGGAGGGATCTACTGTCGTGGGAGTCGGAGTTGCAAAGGATCCTGCAACCGGCAAGAGTCTCTTCGATGTCGATACAAAATCGATGAAAGGAAAATGCAACTATCTTACCCCAAATACAGGGGGAGTGGGCGCGATGACAAGGCTTGCCCTAATCGAAAACACAGTTATCGCCTCTAGGATCCAGCGGGGCTTGTGAAAAGTTCCTAGAATTTCTCTTCAATATACCTTAGCATCGAATCAAAGATTTCAAATCCGTCGCCCCGTCCTTCCTTCTTGTTTTGTGCCCAATCGGGCATCTGATTATTCCTGAAAGCGTCTTCGGGGTGCGGCATTAGCCCCATGACGTTCCCATATTCGTTGCAGATTCCTGCAATATCAAGCACGGAACCGTTGGGATTAAACGGATATTTGCCTCTAGCCAGACTGCCGTCAGCCAAACAGTACTGAATCGCGATCTGGTTTCTTTCACTCAACAGATCTACTGCTTTCTTGTCTGGGAGTATGAACCTACCCTCACCGTGAGCGATGGGAAACCTCATTGTTTTCGCAAGTCCCTTTGTAAAAATACAAGGCGAGGATCCATTGGCTTTGAGGCTTATCCAGCGGCATTCGAAATGACCGGATTTGTTCGGGGCGAGGGCCGCCTCCGGAACATCCGATAGAGAAGTGAACCCCGGAATCACTCCTGCCTCGACTAGAGCCTGAAATCCGTTGCATATTCCCAACACGGGTTTTCTATCTTCGACAAAACGATTGATCTCATCTTTCATAGTTGACGCTAGCTTCTTGCCCATTATCGCGCCTGCTCTAACATAATCTCCATAGGCAAAACCTCCAGGCAAAACGAGGCCGTGATAAAGTGACAGGTCACGGCGTTTCAAAAGATCGTTGTAATGCAACACTCTCACGTCGGCGCCGAGAGCGCGAAAGCACTGCGCCGCGTCGCCGTCTCTATTTGTGCCACCGACTCTCAAAATGCAAATGCTAATCTTATCTCTCTGCAATCTAGAAATTCACTCGTTTGTAAGGGATGGTTCTAATTGAAATCTGATCCAGTCCAAGCACCGTAGCATTTCGATACGGGAAGGTCAACAATTTTTTGTCCCCGGTATTCGATGGCAATTCTGGAACCAGTCACTCGTCCGAGCTTTTTGACAGGAGATCCAGTCATCATCTCCTCAAATTTTGCTTCCGCCTGCTTAGGAACTTCAATGATAAGGCGAGAATTTGATTCCGAGAATAAACCTTCGTAGGCGGGGAACTCATTGAATTGCGAATGTGATAACGGGGCGAGATCGACAATGCAGCCAAGCCTGTTAGCAAAGCACATTTCTGCCAGGGCGACGGCCAATCCTCCGTTAGAACAGTCGTGGCACGATAAAACAAGGCTCTGATCCATCACTTGATTCATCCTGCCGTACAAAGCCGACGCACTGTTCGCGTCGACTTTTGGTGGTTCTCCCATGCGGTCGAGACCCTTCAGTCGAAAATATTCCGTTCCGCCCATTTCAGAGAAGGTCAGCCCCGCAATATAGATGGAGCTATTTTCTTCTTTGAAGTTGCCAGTCACGCAATTTGCTATTTCAGGCACTATTCCGAGGGCTGTGATCAAAAGCGTGGGCGTTATCGGCCCCAGCTCGGTCTCGTTGTAGAAGCTGTCCTTCCCGGATACGAACGGCGTCCCAAAGTCCTTCGCGAATTTGTAACACGCTTGAACTGATCGAACCAGTGAATGAAGCTGCGAAGGATCCTCTGGACTGCCCCAGGCAAAGTTATCGAGCAAAGCAATCCGCCTGCCGCCTACAGCTACGTTATTCCGAATCGCTTCATCTATTACAGAAGCGGTCATCCAGTAAGGATCTATCGCAGAAAATTCTGGGTTTATTCCGCAGGAGATGGCGAGGCCTTGATTCGAAATTGGAAGGGGCTTTAATACGGCTGCATCATTGGGGCCGGGAAAGGGAGACTGAAGTGGTCTTACTACCGTGTTGCCCTGGACTTCATGATCGTAGGTTCTAATGATTGCCTCCTTGCTGGCAATGTTACTGCTTTGAAGAAGGTCGATTAGATCCTCCGAGAAAGTTCTCTGGCCAGCGAGCCAATTTAAAGAAGATATTTTGGTCTTCTTTTTTGGTTGGGTCAATCGAACCCCTGGCCTAAGTGTTGGCAGGGGGGGCGAAAAGAGAAAATCAATGGGCAGGTGCGCGATTTTTTCACTGCGGAAGTTTAGAGTTATTTCTTGTTCTTCGACGAGCCTCCCTATTGCCACTGCCTCCACTTCTTCGTGTTCGAATAGCGAAAGAACTTTGGAAAGAGTCTTCTCGGGAACGATGAGCAGCATCCTTTCTTGGGTTTCAGATACCCAAATTTCCCAAGGCGAGAGGTCGGATGAGCTAGTAGATACGCTTGCCAAGTCAACATTTGCGCCACAACGATATCTTT
>JASHSF010000279.1 GCA_030036955.1 Nitrososphaerales archaeon | reverse complement strand
TGTAAATTTCGACAATCTTGGAATGGATTCGCGGGGTTACTTCAGTGATTAGATTATTCACGAGCTCGTCAGTTGCAAAAGGAATTTCGGGTTTTCCTTCCGCTACGGCGGACTCTTTTTGGCTCACGCCCTCTGCTTGTTTAGAGCGCCGTCTCAATCTTGGGATCAGGTTGAGATTTCTGCTCTCGTATACTGCTACCGCCACGGTGACGGCAGGGAAAGCGATCCACAGTAAGTTGAATATTCGTAAGGGGAACTGAACTGCTCCTGACTCCACGTATGGCTGTGCTGGCACTGCAGCAACGCTCAGAGTTTGGCCGAAAGCGAACACAGTTATAGGTACATGAAGCCTTAAGCTGAAACCACCTGTTTTGTTTGTCGTAGTTTGGTATGCTCCCCAGGGAGTGCTGATAGTAATGTTTGCACCAGCAAGTTTTGTCGCGTTCGTTAGGACCTGCCCTGAAAGCTCCGTAGATAGCCCCGAAAGCGAGAGTCCGGAGGGCTGTACATCTATAGTAATCGGATCGTGGTAGACTTCGAAGGTCGTCAGGTTGAACGAAGGCCCGAGAAAGCCTTTAGCGGCAAAAGCGGCGGTTACAGTATAATTTCCGTTTGTTGCGTTGGCGGGAACCGTCACTCGATAATTGAACCAACCGGTAGCATTTGTCAGAGTACGATATGAAGCACCGAAGAATCCAATCGTAACGCCTGTGTGATTCAAAAGTATGTTTCTTGTCAGAAGATGCTCGATCAAGCTCCCTGTTACATTGAAACTAGATGTTGGAAGAAATTCCGCAGGATCGCCCAACGAAATACTGGTGGGGCCATATTGAATCGTAAAGTTAAGTGTGTTCGACATTTTACCTAAGCTTGGTGTGGTATTATTTGCGTAGGCGTAAATGGACCCTGCGTTCGGATTGGACGGGTATACAAAAGGAATATTCATGCTTTCAGAAAAGTTTCCGAATGCAGACGTTGTAGTCGTCAGATTCAAATTCGTGGCCGAACTATTTGTTTCGAAGAAGAACGTTATGTCGGCTCCAGGAACTGGGAATCCTGATTGCGTTAGGTTTCCTTTTATGATCACTGAGCCGCCAGTTATAATGTTCTTCTGAGGCGAGGATATAGTGAAGACGACGCCGGAGCCGCCTAACCCCTTGTCGATTTCTCTTTCCAACGAGATGCATTGTTTTTCCAATGCCTGGGTTTCATTGTTTACCAGGTTCGACCCGGACGCATAGACAGAAACTGGAACGCCCACATTCTTGAGGCTCGCGGTAGTGGAATTTTCGAATGTATGGTATGTGCTGGCAGAAATGCTAGCATTCGCGCACCCGGGAATGACGTAGATCTTAGCTTCGGCGTAATCACTCTGGATAATCTCCTGATTGGTCGCATTGAAATCGCTGACCGCAGCTGACATTGTCTGGTTCATGTCGGTTATCTCAGCCGTCGCAATTTTGGCATCAGGTTGCACTTTGGTTGGAATGCTCAAAGACGCGAAATTTGCAAGGTTTGAGGAAACGCTCGAAAAATTCAGCTGCCCGAGGGAAGTGAGCGTGATGTTGTAGTATATCGCGAGATACTGCAGATTGAGGGAGGTTTGAGTAGTGAGGACTACTGGATTTTGGAGGTTGGCCCACGCAGGATTTGAAACGGCAGCAAGACTGCCTCCCCCGAGCACTAGAAGCACTAGCCCTCCAACCACGGCGCACTCAATGATGAGCTGCTTGGAAGTCCCTCGTCTACTTGACAAGTATGTCAGATTTTCCCTCCGAGTGCGTTGAGGAATTTTTCTGCCAAGTATGCTGCGAAGATTGCTAGAAGAATGAAACCAAGGTAATCAACCTTGGTTCTAAGCTTGGGGTTTAGGATCAGGCGAAGGGCAAAGTAAAGAATAGCGTAGCTGCTTGCGTAAAGACCAAAGTCAGTCGTGTTAAGAAAAGTAAATACCGTTAACGGAATGAACGACAGTCCAGCGTAGATTAACACAAAGCGCTGGCGGGTATCCATTCACGTCTCGCAACAATAAAACTTTCTGGCACAACATATGGCTTACTCCCAAAGTGACTCATGACGAACGCTCAGATCTTCCAAGGTGTATCGTCTGCCGATACCGTGATTTTTAGCGCGAGGATTACTTTGGCATTATTTCTATAGTCAACCGAATCAAGCTGGGATCGTATTTTTCTTCAACAATTCTTACCGGACTGTGCGTTACCGCAGAAGCAACGCAGCACGCAACGCAACTGACAGGCGTTCCTAAACACTCGTTGAAGAAAGGAGAATTTGAGCTGAGCCTTGGTCCCTTGATTCGCATTTTGACCTGATTGCTTTGCGTGATTGGCTTGGGTTGGGATGCTTGATCTTCGTCACCTCCCTCATCGCTCTCGCGTTCGTCCTCGGCCAGCAAGATCGAACTAGCAAGATCCGAAAAATCAACCAGGAGCGTTTTGAGAGCGTCCTCCAGTTCGCTCCCTTCTTCTATTTTGGAAAGTTTGACGAGATCACTTCCCGGCGGAACCAAAAGCAACCCTTGAAGATCTCCGTAGTTCGTGATGAACCTGCGGGGAGCATTCTCGATGTAATCCACGAGTGTAGAAATGTTCAGCTGTGACGCTCCAGCCGCGTTTGCACTTCCCCTTCGATTAGGTCCGGCCGCGTTTGCCACTTGAATCGGGACAAATGCCCTAATTTCCTCCCTAGTCGAATCCTCAGATTTTAATGGAATAAAGTAGGCTTTCTTTCTAAGTTGGGCCTCTTCAAGAATCATTTCCACGTTTGACATTGAATCTTTCAGAAGAGCCCGGTACACGTCGTGAGGAACCACTTCTGGAACAATCAGCAGGACGAGCGCGCCGATTACTGCGATCGAAAAGCCGAGAGCAGCGACTGGCGTGCTCTGAATCCAGACGTATCCCAGGGCTGCGACCGTACCGCCAATCGCGAGGAAATCAATACCCACTATAGTATTTCTATCTGCCAAATACTACTATCTCGATCCAGGGCTAGAGTATATCGTTCAGGAGCTTGTAGTAAATGTGCTTCCTTCGAATCGAGCCAATCAGAAAAATTATGGTTAGCGCGACCAAGGAAACAGAAACAGGGTACAGCCTGATCCCAAACGGCGTGTAGTTAAGGACGAGTCCGACAAGCGGAACTATCGCCAAGCTCAAACCGATTGACAAAGCGATGCGAGTAAGATCTTCAAGCTCCTGCTTCTTTGCGTACAGCAACTCTACCAGCGAATAGCCCGGCAAGAACAGTATGATGAGCCCTCCGAAGACGTAGCGCAGATACAGCGCAAAGCCTGAGGAAACAAACACCAGTAAAAGAGATGCAATGGCCGCAAGAGCCGCTCCCCAGAACCAGAGGCTCATGGGCGAAAAGCAGTAAGATACGAGGCTAGAATACGGGCGCTTTTCTACCATTCGAAATTTCTTCGAATCCTTCATCTCCATCAACCTTCGCAGTATTCTGTCTCGACTGTAGCCGAGATCGCCCTCTAGTTCTGCTACGAGTTTTGAGAGCTCTATTCCCCCCTGCGAGGTCTTATGCAGCACCAAGTCTTCGATGCTCCCAACCTTTTCTTCGGCCTGGATCGCTATCGAAGCGTCGCGCTTACCCTGGCTCGAGCTCTTGGGATCTGCCCCGCCTTTTTTCGCGACGAGCGAGGGTTTCCTTACGTTGTCTCGTTTATCCATATTTGGTTGTACAACCCCGTGTATGCAAATGTGGAGCTTGTTGTGTTATAGTCAAAGAGTTCAAAAATCAATCTCATAGTCTGGTTTGTTGTGATTGATGGCAGGGACAGGTGCATGGGGAAGGTAACATTTTGCCCATTATCTAGGACGTACGAATACTCTTCCAGAGGAGGAGCACTTACGGCAGTTTCATTTGAAATCACGGTGTTGTTGTTCCCGAGCTGAACAACATCTTGATAGTACTCAGCCGTGCCAGCGTGGTTCCCGATATAACCATAAAGTGTGAAAGAACTGTTCTTTGGGGTTACAAGTTGCGGATACCCCGAAATGGTCAGATTTGATCCAAGCGTTCCCAGTTCGGAGAATTTTTCGCTGTTGCTGGGAATCAGAGGTTGCACTATCACAAAAACAACAAGAATTGTAACAATTACGAGCGCAATGACTGATACTTCTTTATCCATTTGTTTCCCCGGCTCCTGTGTTTCGTTTCAATATGTAATTTTTGTAAAGAATGTACCAGAACATTCTGAATATACTTCCGCCGAACACGTAAATTAGGGCAGCGACGGCTACCGTGGCAATCGCTCCGGCGATGGACTCTTCGGTTAGCGTCTGTCTTGCGCTCGCTCCAGCTGACCGGACAGAGATGGCTTGGGTGGATACTTGCTGAGCGATTTTTGTAGCATTTTGAAGCAAGAGCGTGGCCCCTGTCGAATTGCTCAAGTTCAAATTCTCTGCTTGAGCAGTAAGATTCAAAGCGGTATTCAGTTCTGCCACGAGTGCGGTTACGTTCCCGCCGCTCTGTTCGGCGGACGCGGTTGCCGCAAAGGCTTTTGCAATCGCGGCATTTGTACTTGAGAACTGGCTAGGGGTAGCTGCACGCGAAGTGTTGCTTACCAGAACAGTAGAGAAAACAAGCATTGTCATTACTGTCAAAAGCGCAATGGTGTTGCTTACTCTCATCCCGCTAAACTTCCACATGGTCTGCCGAAGACGATTGGCGTCAAAGCGTCCTGCCCAGCTTTGACGTGCTAGCCTCTCACCACACTCCAGCTGAATGGATATTTAACCCTGTTATAACCTGCGTAGTAGAGCACGCTTTGCATTGGCTATCGAAGAACAGCCTTGAGGTAGTAGACTCCCATATCCGGTTTTCAAATTTCATTTCCGAATTCGTTACAATTAAGATAGCTGAGTGTCAATATTTTCCCGAAGCGATTGACGGGCGGTCAGGGGAAATAGTCTTGGTAGCATTTCAAATCTCATACTTTGTGGATCTGATAATGTTCTCACTTGCTTTAGGTGTGACCTACTTTGTGTATTTCCTCTGCAAGGCGTTCAAAGGCGGTGTTATGGGCTTTCCATTCAAAGTGCTCACAATTTCGATGGGATTGCTCACGCTTTCAGAAACTTGCTCGCTGATAGGATTTTTCTTGCATATACCAGATTTGCAGATAATAGAAGAAAGCTTGGGCATAGGCTTCTTGCTGTTTGCGCTGCTCGGATTCTACAAGCTCTACGCTTTCTGGCGTTTTGACTTTATTGGACAAATTCAAAGCACAGCTGTCTTCGCACAACCCGCAGAAATCAACCAAAGCGAAGCGTAAGGAACGCGAATCGCTCGAATATTAGACCTAGTTTCAGATACTCCGGACGTTGTTTGAAAACAGTTATTTTCCGGCGGAGTTTAGCGACTCATGTTCGCCAGAAGCTCATCGACTAGCGTGTCTTGCACTACATCCTGAATCAAGAAATTGACCTTCGATCTGTCGATCCTGTCGACAGGCATGACGTCGTTCAACTCTGGTTCCCACACGTAAAAGTGCTTTTTTGGTTCCTCGCGAGAGAACATTACAAGCACGGACTCGTCGATGGGCGTGAATGCGTAAGTGTGGTTCTTGTAGCGCAACACCGAAAGAAATTGCTGTCCGGGCATTGATTTTGTAACAATGAACAGAAACAAATCCTTCAGAGTTTGAAACTCGATCCAGTGCATTTTCTTGCCCGAGTCAGCTTGCGGTTTAGAAGATTGCATGCGTCTCGTCACGTGTAAGTTCCGGGACTAGAGGTTAAGGATTTCTCCGTCGTTCAAAGATCGGCGCTCCGCGCTACGGTCGGATCGCGCGATTTGTAGCTGACCGCAGCTATTCCTCCAATAACGAGGGCGCAGCCGAAGATCTGAATTCCATTAAGAAACTCGTTGAGAATGAATATGCTCAATATGACATTCGAAATCGGAGCAACCAGGTATATTATGGAAGCAGTGGTCGCCCTGACGGACTCCTCGCCCAGTGTCAAGAGCATGTAGGGGATAGCAGTGCTAAGTAATGCAAATCCAGCGAGCAACTCCCATTGATAAGTCGTAATGGGAGGCGCGATGTCTGTTAACACACTGCTCGGGCTAATCCTGTCTAGGATCCCGAAGATGCCAAGCGAGAATATCAGAGATGACAGAGCAGCTCCTATGAAGGTCCAGAGAAGAATCGGGTAGCTATCGATCTTTCCACGGGACAGCGAGAAGCGCCCGTTCGTGATTACAAATATTCCAAAAAATAATGAGCTAGAAATTCCGACTAGGGCGCCGGGTTTCAGGAACAGATTGAATCCAGTGCTCCCGCTTCCTAGAATCAATAGTGCGGCACCGACCACGCTTACAAGCGTTGCAACGCTCTTGAGCAATCCGATCCTTTCCTTGAAAAACAACCTGGAAAGAACTAGAGTGAAAATTGGAGAAATATTCGCAAGAAACCCAACCACGTTTGCTCGCGTGCCGAGTGCTATTGCCCCTACAAGCGCGAAGGAAGCCAGAAAGACAATGAAACCCTGACCCAATAGAAGGAGAATAGTTTTCGCGTCGCCGAAGCGCAGATTTCTTCTCTTTACAATGCCGTTGAGGCCGATTGCTAATAGCAGAATTGGTACGGCAAGCGTGTACCGCCACGTCGATTGATCAATCACGTTAACCCCGGCCGAAGTTAAAAGAGATGCAAAAATCGCCAGGGTCCCAGTGAAGATTCCACCGAATAGAATCAGCCATATTCCGGATCGCGAAGAACCGCGGCTTTCATGTCTGTCCAGGCTCTGTGCACCCTGTTTCTAGTTACATGTTCCGAACATTCGAGAAACCCAAACTAAAAAATCGTCGCGGCTAAAGCGATTTGAAAAAATCTGAAGAAATTTCGTTTATAAGTAATCGCGTTTGAATTCTTCCAATTCTCTATTAGAATTTTCGCCTCGAGTGTTCAAAGAAATTGGCAGAACAAAAAATCATACTTTCAACAACCGATCTTACTGCTAGACAGAAAGAGTCAATCGCACTCCCTCCTGATTACAGGATCGAAACTTCGCAAGAGATCGATTCGATCGGTTACGAAAATATCGAGATAGTTCTGCTCTCCGAACATAGGTGGCTGACGCAGGAGAGAGTCCAAAAGATGAAGCGCCTTAAATTTATTCAGACCCTTTGGGCAGGCGTAGACTCTCTGAACTTTCATGATGTTCCGGATCACATTTTGGTCTGCGGCAACGTCGGAGGTTTCTCGGAGCCTATTGCAGAGCACGTATTCGGCATGATCCTTTCGCTGGCGCGAAATCTTCGCAAACATGATCAAGAACTCAGAGAGGGATATTTCAATCGCTCGGAAAAAGGAATCTTCTTGAAGGGAAAGAAAATCTGCGTACTCGGCACGGGTGGGATAGGCCAGGCTGTTGCAAGGCTTGCAAAAGCCTTCGAAATGACAACACTTGGCATCAACACAACCGGCAAAAGCGCTCAATATTTCGACGAGACAGGTCCAGAGTCCGCGCTTGACTCGTTCTTGAAGGACTCGCAATTTGTTGTTATCGCAATGCCTCTAACTGTGCACACGAAGAATCTTTTCGATTCGAGGAGGTTGAACCTCTTGACGCCGAACTGCATTCTTGTGAATGTGGGCAGGGGCAGGATAATAGATGAGAAGGCGCTGTACGACTACCTTCTTGCTCACCCTACAGTAAATATTGGGACGGATGTCTGGTGGAAGTATCCCAAGAACGGAGAGAAGTTTTCACAAGATTACCCCTTTTTCGAACTGCCAAATTTCATGGGCTCCCCGCACAACGCGAATGACGTACCAGAATCGGACGACATCGCACTCGCGAACGCCTTCAGGAATATTGAAAGATACCTTAGAAATGAAACGCCTAGAGGAATCGCGAAAAGAGAAGACTATATTGACATAAGAAAGACTGGTTAGAACGTTACATTTCGAACCGAAAGATCTATTGTCGGAAATTCTTTTGAATAGCCATGCATCAGTTTGGATGAGCCTGTATGCTGTTACTTCCACAGCAGTTCCAATTCGTAGTAATTTTTCTACCAGTGTTTTTGTTAATGGCGGGAATCGGCTTCCGGAACCTCTGGAGAAAGCTGAAGGCTCCAAACCCAATTCGAAACGATCTCGCTAGGCTGTACCTTTGGTTTGAAAAGCGCGATCTCGTGGAGCGCGCAAACGCGAGGAAGGAAGATCCTGCCTTATAGCTCTCTTCCTAGCTTGCTCTTTTCTTGTAAACTACTAGTTTGATTTCCGTCATCTCGTCAATCGCGAATCTAATTCCCTCGCGCCCCAACCCGCTCATCTTGTAACCTCCAAACGGCATAAAATCGACACGAAAGTCGGAGGTCTGATTTATCATAATTCCTCCAAACTCCAAATTGTCAATCAGCTTTTGAGCCACCTCTATGCTGTCCGTGAATACTCCCGCTTGGAGTCCGTACGGGACGGAGTTGCTGATCTCTGTTGCCTCGTCGATGTCATGGATTCGCATCAGACAGTTACGGGACCGAAGATTTCTCTCCTCGCGATCTTGCTCTTTGGGTTTACGTTTTCGAGCACAATTGGGTGCAGCAAGCTTTTCTCTCTACTTCCTCCGCAAAGCAAGGTTGCACCTTCTCTGGTCGCTTCCGAGGTTCGCAAAATTTCTATCTTATTTCGCTTAGTAATTTGTCCCAACCTATGTAGGCGAGCCATCCGCCATCCACAGGGATGTTAGCGCCCGTAATGTAGGATGAGAAATCTGAAGCCAGAAACAGGACAGCTTTTGCTACTTCAATGGCGGTTCCGTATCTCCCGGCAGGAGTCCGCCGATTAATCTCATCGTCGGAGTATCCGCCGGAGCTCTGATCGCCGTAGTCCATGGGCGTTTTTATGTAACCGGGCGACAGTGAATTTACTCTGATATTGTAGTGCGCCCATTCGGTCGCAAGGGTCTTGGTAAGGCCGTCCAGCCCGTGCTTTGAAGCGCAGTATGCGAGCCTCTTGGGCACCCCGCCGCTCCCAAACATGGATGAAATGTTGATTATCGATCCTCCTCCGTTCTTTGCCATAACTCTGCCGCAGGTTTGGGACATGAAGAAAGGGCCCGAAAGATTGGTTCTTATCGTTCTTTCCCAGTCGTCTCTTCCCAGTTCCAAGCTGTCGCTAATCATGGAGGTGCCTGCGTTGTTCACCAAAATATCGACCTTGCCGAAGTACTCAACTGCTTGTCGGACGAGCTCCTCGCAATCTTCGTAGATGCCTACGTCGCCCTGAACTCCTCTCACTTTTCCTTGACTATGTTCGGATCCAAGCCTCTCCACAGTGATTTCAACATCATTCTGATTTCGAGAATTCACCAGTACATCGGCCCCGGCGGACAGCATTAGCCTCGCGATTTCTAGTCCAATGCCTTTAGTTGATCCCGTCACTATAGCTGTTTTTCCGTCAATGTCTTGAAAAGAGCCATCTGTCATTGAGCTCGCATTTTCTCTAGCGAACATAAATAAAGCTTGAAGGGTTTTGCCAATAACTGAATAATACTATAGGACATTGGAACAGATAAGGCGCGTGCAATGAAAGACGGACTTACAAGAGAGCGCTTACTGGCTGCGTATCGCGTGATGCTTCTTACGAGGCTTCTCGATTCAAAAGCCTTAGGCTTGCACAATCAAGGCAAGATCGGTTCATACACTTCATCGGCTGGCCATGAGGCTATTCATGTTGGCAGCGTTTATGGCATAGACAAGCAGGATTGGATTTTCCCCTACTACAGAGACCAAGGCGTTCTGTTAGCGCGCGGCGTGCCAGTCGAACAGTTGTTGAATCGCTACTTCGGAAATGCCTCCGATGCAATGAAAGGAAGGGATCTGCCAAACCTCTACTCATTTAGAGAATGTCGAATCTTCAGCATCGCTGCACCGATAGCCAGCAACCTGCAGATATCTGTCGGGTTCGCCTTGGCCGCAAGAATGAAAGGAGAAAATATTGTGGCGATTTCATACTTTGGTGATGGAGCGACGTCTTCAGGAGAGTTTCACACCGCTTTGAATTTTGCAGGCGTGTACAAGGCACCGTGTATTTTCATTTGCGAAAATAATCAATATGCAATATCGGTCCCATTCAAGAGACAGACCGCTTCCCAAAATGTCGCGACAAAAGCCAGGGCATACGGAATCGAGGGATACGCTGTAGACGGCAACGACTTTTTTGCAGTCCAAACGGCTGTTTCGGCGGCGAGGGAAAGAGCCCTAGAGGGGCTGGGATCCACCCTTCTGGAATGCCTCACGTACCGACACAGTGCGCACTCTACAGCTGACGAGTGGAAAAGATACAGAACCCAGGAAGAGCTCGAAGAGTGGATGAAAAAAGATCCTCTGAAGCTAATGAAGGATTACCTCATTGCAAGGTCAATTATGACGGTGGATAACGAAAGGAAACTTCAGGACGAGCTACAAGCCGAGATTGTCGCCGCGGTCAAATCCACCGAAAACATTCCACCGCCTCCTGAAGAGAGCCTATTTGAGGATGTTTATGCTACACCCGCATTAAGATAAGGTACAGAGGACATTCCGGCAACACGGAAATTCGATATTGACGACCGATTTTGTCTCAAAAATACTTAGAGAATATCGAGACATTCGAGGTTATTTCATATAGAATCATGAGAAATGACGGGTAGTTTTCACAGGATTCAACTTCTCGACTTTGCGGCGGAAGGCATCAGCTCACTTTCGCTCACGGCTGCTCCACCAGAATAGCATCTTCATCAAACAAACCTTAGCCTGTTCTGACCTGAACGTCTTCAGGCAGCACCCATCCCTGCTCTATTTCATTGATGAATCGCTTGGCCGCCTTGTCTTTGTCTTTCGCATTAATGTCGATGACGAGGACGCATCTGAACGTTTTTGCTTTTCTTCTGTCAATTTTTGACATGGAACCTAGAGTCGCTTTTCAAAATAAGTAGCTTGTGAATGTCAAGTACTGAATCGTAGTACAAAGCATATTGGACTGGACTTACAAATGGGCCTTCCGAGGATGGCAGCTCCGAAAACCAAAGCCTACGCTCTGCGATCTTCGACCCGCGAATAAGCAATTCATTATTCTTAACTCAAACAATGACCCGAGTGTCAGCGAAAGGAAAGAAGCTGCCTGAGGAGTCGCTGTGAATGGCTATTCCTTAAGATTCTCGGCGCTTCAGCGGTGCCAGAAAATCGTCCTACGCTGGAGGTTCGACCGTTGAAATTTTCAACTCAGTTTTGAAAAGTTATTTTTCCAGAAGCAGTCCTCGCTATCTCCGAGTCTTTCACGTGGGTTGTTTTTTAGAGCAGCATAGAAACACATTTCGTCTCTTTGAGGACCTTGATCGCTTCTCCAGTGGCCCATGAATTTAAATCCTAAAATAAGGAACGGGCTCGGAACATACAATGCCAATGACTCCCGAAAGAATTCTGTTGATGATTCCCGGCCCTTCTGAACCTGAACCTGAAGTATTTGCTGCTCTTGCATTTCCGATAGTCCCCCACTATGGAGAGCGTTGGAAAATTGTTTACAACGACACGGTTTCGAAACTCCAAAAAGTCTTCAGAACGCGGAATGAGGTAATCCTTCTTCCATCCCCTGGTCAAACGGCTGTGGAGATGGCCGTTGCGAATTTGGTTACGAAGGACGAGGAGGCCTTTGTGTGTTCCAACGGACTGTTCTCAGAGATGATCGGTGAGATGGTAAAATACTACGGAGGAAAGCCGAAAATGATCAATGCTGAGTACGGCAAGGCCGTAACGGCTGAGGATGTAAAATCTGCTGTTCAATCATCAAAAGACGCGTCTGGAAAGTGTCTTTTCGTCGTGCACAGCGAAACCTCTACAGGCGTGGCGAATCCCGTGCGCGACATTATGAAAATTTGCCGCGAAGAAGGTGTAATTTCGATCCTTGATTCAATTTCCTCATTCGGCGGAATGGACGTTAGGGTCGATGATTGGAATGTTGATTTCTGCATTGGCTATCCAAGCAAATGCATAGGTGGCTTCTTTGGGGCGACGCCTCTTGCAATAAGCAAGAGATGCTGGGAGATTGCCGAGAAAAACAAAGAGAGAATTCAAGCTAGATTTCTAAATCTCAACGTGTGGAGATACTACATTGACGAATGGGGCGGTTGGGGTCACCCTCATCCCTCTACTATGCCCGAAAGTACCGTCGTGGCTCTGAACACGGCCTTAGAATTGGTTTTGAGGGAAGGGTTGGACAAAAGATACAGCAGACATCAAAAGGCCGCCAATATGATGCGAGACGGGCTCGAGCGCCTTGGACTGGAAGTTTTTCCCGACAAGCAGTGGGCTTCCGATACAGTGAGCGTGGCTCGAGTTGACCCGAAGTACGACGAAAGGATTAGGGCGGAGTTGCTTGAAAACTATCACATAATGATAGCAGGTGGTTTGGGAAAATTAAAGGGGAAGGTGATTAGGATCGGTCACATGGGCACATCGGCCACCCTTCAGGCCACATCCTTAACGCTCGCGGCTCTGGAATCCGTTCTAAAGAACTACCCTGAGAGTGCTGGCTAACGAACCGGGCGGCAGTTTCGAAGCCGCAGAACTACTTAATAGCTAAACGATCTTTCATTTCTCGCTTTAACATGAGGAGCAAAGAAGATTATCTGAATTCTCTGAAAGATGGAAGGGACGTACGTTACAGAGGAGAGAAAGTCGAATCAATTCTAGATCACCCAGTCTTGCGAGTTACCGCGCTTCACGCCTCCAAGCTTTTCTCCCTGTCAAGGGGATTCTTCGATGAAGATTTGAAGCAGGAGGTTTCGAGGTACTACCTTGTGCCGCAAAGTTCCGAACACCTGATGCAGCGGCACAAATTAATTTACGAGACAACAATGTCGTGCAACGGAATTTTCAACATCTCACAGGCGATTGGGAGTGACGCCTTGTTTTCTCTCGTGCTGACGAGCAAGAAGGTCGACAAAAATCACAACACAAATTACTCGTCCAGAGTGACAGCATACCACAATTACGCAAAGAAAAATGATCTGACGTTGGCTGTGGCCCAGACGGACGTGAAGGGGGACAGGAGCAAGAGACCCTCGGAACAGGCAGACCCGGACATGTACCTCCGCGTGCTCGATGTCACAGATGATGGAATAACAGTCAATGGAGCAAAGGCGCACACAACCCAGGGCCCGGTCTCGGACGAGTTAATTGTGCTTCCTACTAGAGCTATGACGGCCGAAGACAAAGACTATGCAATATCTTTTGCTGTACCCGCTAACTCGAAGGGCTTGAAATTCATCGTGCGCCCAATCGACGAGCTGGAGGGAAATAGCTCGAGTGTACTAAGCACGAAAGATTACGAGTGCGAATCACTCACGATTTTTGATAAGGTTCATGTGCCGTGGGACAGAGTCTTCCTTTTCAAAGAACATGAATTTGCGGGGACTCTGGCCTTAAATTTCGTAACTTACCACAGGTTCACGGCTCTATCCTATAGGTCGGCTTCTTCCAATCTTTACCTGGGTGCCACCAGTCTTGTGAGCAAGGCGAATGGAACAACCAAAGCCCCCCACATTCACAACAACTTGGTTAACATCGTGATGTACAAGGAACTAATGCGAATGAGTGCCATTGCAGCCGCTCACACTCCGACACTGGATGAAGGAATTGCGATTCCCAATCCACTCTACACGAACATTGGAAAATTGTATTCAAATCAGAATTTTGCCCGCATTTTGGAAGGGCTCATAGATACGGCTGGAGGCATCATTGCAACTATGCCTTCACAAGAAGACATGGTAAATCCGCTTGAAAGTGAGATCATAACGAAATATCTTGCGGGAGCAACTCAAGGAGAGGAAAGGATCCGCATACTCAAAATTGCCAAGGAGCTCGTCGGGAGTAGCATGGCTGGATACATGATGACACTAATGATTCATGCTGAAGGTTCAATGGAAGCAAGTAAACTCGGCATTGTTCGAGGGTATGACGGGGTCAGTGAATCAGAAAAACTGGTGGAAGGTATCTTTGAAAATTAATCTCTGTTCTTCAAATCCCAGGCGCATCCGTCCGCTCAAGCCGCAATGCATGAAAACGTCAGCGAAATTTTTTATTTCATTAGAATATTGTTCCGGCCTGATATGCTGATTTTATTAGTTTTCCCTCATCAAACCTGGATCGCCTAAAGATCGAAATATCATAATCAGTAAACCTTCCATTAATTATTGTCTCGCCCATGATTCTTCCAAACTCAGGACACAGTTTGAAACCATGACCGCTCAGACCAACAAGGCAGTGAATTCCTTCATATCCATCTTCTGACAATTCGTCAATCACCGGTTGGTCGTCAGGCGTTTTATCATAAACTCCGGTATATGCTCGTTGAAAAACACCCTCTCTTCGCATGATTGGAACTGCCTCAGACACCCATTCTGAAACCCCCGCAATTTCATCATACGCGATATCTTCCTTTATACTATCAGGATCGACTTCTTCGGAAGAAAAAAACTCCAGGTCCAAGCTTGAGGCTTCGAGTCTGTATTGTCCTTCAGGCTTGTAGTACGCCATCCTTTTGAGATCGAATAACACCGGCCTTACTCCCTTGTATCTCTCCGGCCTCTGAAATATTACTACTGTGGCTCGAACAGGTTTCAGAGGTACACGAACTCTCAGTTTCTCGAAGAGTTTTTTCGACCAGATTCCTGTGGCTATCACAATAGTAGGAGTGCGTATCGTGCCCGCGGAGGTCGTTACAGAATAATCCTTCGTCGAGTTTCTTTCTATGCCAGTAGCTTCGCAATCAGTAAGTACCGTCGCCCCGAGTTTTTGCGCCGACTCGGCAAATGCGCTCGCCGTGAGTGAGGGTTCAGCATATCCTGTATTCGGCTCGTAGGCTATTGATGTGAATTCCTCGGCGCCTAACTCGGGTTCAATTCTCCTCGCTTCGTCCTTATCTACTAGCTTGGTATTAATTCCAAGTTCCTTCAGCAATACAATATTTTCCGCTAGGCTATCTGCTGACCTCGCGTCGGCACCGAGAAGTAACCCAGTTTCCCGAAAGCCGCAATCGGATCCAACTTCCTTTTCGAATTGTTGGAAAAACTTGAGACTAAGAAGCGCCATTTTTGCTACGATGGGATTGCGATAATGGGTTCTTACAATACCTGATGATCTACTTGTCTGACCAGACGCTATCTGCTGACCCTTCTCAATCAGTATGGAATTTGTTTCTCCTCCTTTTGCTAGGTGGAATAGAATGCTCGAACCAGTAGAACCGCCACCGATTATCACGGCATCAGCGCTTCTTTCCATTCGCTGCTCAGAGCATCGGAAGAAAAGCGAGCTGAAATGGGTTTCTGAAAAAGACTATGGCAATAAATTTTTTCACGACTTGAAATCATACTGGGATTGAGCAGCTCATTTTAGAGCATTCGATCTTTTCTTAGCATATTCGACCGAAGGAAATTCTTACAAATGCAGAGACTTTGGCCTAATTATCATCGCTTCTAACCGGCCAAGCGCATCGAACTTTTCGATGCATCTTTTGAGCACGAACAAGTCGTGAGAGGAATAAAGTTTTGAAAAAGTTTAATATCGCCTTTTGAGATTGGAACGAGACTAGAATGGCAAACACCTCGAAGTATTTTGTTCGTGATGCGACCGGTTTAATTAGAGAATTTAGCGCAATTGACACCCTTCTCATCGCTTCCTGTATGGTATTTGCCCTAGTTTTTACGACAACACAGTTTCCGTACTTCTACGGAGATTCTGGTGGCGCTAACTTAACCCTGTCGCTGCTAATTGCCGCCGTACCCTTCATCTTCTTGATGATCAGCTACTACGCCATTTCTCTGGTGATGCCGAGAACTGGTTCTGATTACGTCTGGGTCAGCAGGATATTTTCCCCTTCGATAGGATTCGCTTGGTCTTTGTTCTATGTGTTCGTTATTTTCTTTGTTGCTTACGTGGGAGAGATCTTTCCATTCTCCTCAGCAATTGGAGTCATATTTGTCACCTCCGGCATTGCTACAAAATCTCCTTCGCTTGCCAGTTTTGGCAACTACTTGGCAGCTCTACCGGGCTCGGGATCCTTCATACTTGCAATCCTGTTTACTATCATATTCGGGATATTCGCAGTTTTCGGAACTCGCTTTGTAAAGGGAGTGATATATGGTTCTTGGATTTTCGCAATAATTGGCATGGTCCTCATGTGGTATATCCTCGGAACCACAAGCAATGCAACTTTCCAAGCTAATTGGAATTCGATGCTAGTGAACAACGCGGTTTCGGGCATTAGCTCAAGTGGGAGCTACTCCGCTCTTTACAATGCAGCGATCGGTTTAAAGGCGCCAATTTATTCTGGAACCATTGCAACTGCCATCGCTGGTCTTCCCCTCGCGGCTCTCTTGCTTTTTGGAGGA
>JASHSF010000278.1 GCA_030036955.1 Nitrososphaerales archaeon | reverse complement strand
TCGGAAAGGATGTTCAAGGGGAAGATCGAAAATGGATGATGTCGAAGGGAACGCCGTGGCTCAAGAGGCACTGGAGCGAACCTATCACCCTCTCGGAAAATTTTGACTCGGTAAAGAGCGCGTACGTATTTTGCACCTCGGGTGGCAGCCCTGTCGAAGAAATCCTGAGCGGAAAGTGGGGACAGTTATCCGGCCATTACAAGGTGATCGATTCAGGTCACTGGCCAATGGTAACCAAGCCGAAAGAGCTTGTGGAAGATATGATCGCATTATCTGACGCTTCATAGTACCTTGTAGAACCAACAGGTTCTCCTGCAAGGACTGCTAAGTGCATTCGCAATCCTTACGCTTAATCTTAATCCGAAATCTATTAACCGTTCCGGTACAGCAATACCCGAATGCTCTAATTAATTTTTTGTCGTATTTTTTCCGCTAGCGATACTTTCTAAGCTTTGTAATTCCGACACTACTGCTCTAAACTCCGCAAGGATTATCTTTCGTTTCTCGACTCTCATATTGTGAAGACCATGAAAGCAACTAAAAGAAAACTAGTATTCGCTCTTCTGGCCGCCGTCGCCTCGTCTTTGGCATTGGCAGTGCTGATGGGTCACCTGGCGATGAGCTCTCCTCTGCTTGAAGAGCTCGGTGGATTGGGTTCACACCTATAGTCAGATTGTCAAACCAATGCTGCCTGGGCGGATATGAGATCATCATCCGTACCCGACAGCGGTGCTGTCAGCTTCTGGACAGACTCTTCTGAGCAATTGCTGTCATGATTTTATCGCTGTCAAAGGCCCAAGTTTTTTGCACCTTGTCGAACAGCTGATAGGGAATCGTATAGTTCGACGAACAGGACCAATCGTTCAGAAGGATCTCGGGCGACATGCTCACCTGTTCCAATCTATCAGAAATGTACTTGGTTGCCTCAGAAAGCGCAGAAATCGGAATGAGAACTTCGGCAAGATAAATTCCATCAAACGTCCGTAAGTGTGACCACAGGAACGGCACCGAACTCAGGATTGAGATCAAGTGTCTTGATTTGGTTTCGCTGATATTTTTGAACTGAAAAGTCATGCCAACGATAGAGTGCTTAGCCCAAGCTTGCTGCGTGCCGATCCAGCGGATTTTGAAACTCGCAAGATTCTTTTCGAGAACGTGTTTTCTCAAATGGTAGCTGATGTCTCTCACCGGGCACCCAATCTTTCTAGCAAGCTCAACCTCCTTTACCCACGGTTCGATCTCGAGTTCTTTCAATATCATGAGATCCTTGTAATCAAATATTGGTAGCTCAGCATCTTCCTCCAAGCGAAGTCGAACGGAAGGATCGCCAATGAGGCGCGAAAAATCTACGTCCCATTCCCCTGCGGGGTAGTCAAAAAATTCAGTCTTTAGTGTCGGGAAATCTTTCCACTTAATTTCATGTAATTCGACTTCGGAGACTAGATTCATTTTCTCAAGCTCTTCAAAGACGCCTGCCAGCTCCCGAACCTTTCCACTGGGCACTGCAAACTCGCTGTCGAACTTAAAATTGATGAGTGACTTTGAATAGTATCTCAGCCCCGAGTTTTCGTTCAAGGCGGTAAAGAAATGCTTGAGGTTCGGTAATTTTTCTTTACCGAGAAAGAATGACGCCCTGACGCGTGCGAGCCCAAGCCTATCAACGTTAACTATAGGCACGATGCTAATTCCCAGATCCTTCAAATGCTGCATCCTAAATGAAACAGTAGGGTACGGGAGAGAAAAATCCCGAGCAATAATACCAAAATTGCGTGCTCCTTCCGATTCCACGTATGGCAGAATTTTTTTGAGAAACTGTGTAGAATCGTCGCGGGCTCTTCTAGTCAAATATGCAATTCATCCAATTGAATTTCCATTTTCGCTCTTGAATGGTCCACGCGTCAATATTTCTCTTGCTGAAAATAATGCTTGTTGACGAACATCTAATCTTATTCACTTAAATTGTGGCAAACTTAGGCTCATCGAAAGGAGCCGGAGGGCAAGCTCTGGGGTTTCGTATGAGACAGTCCCGCATGCCATGGTGGAGCTGTGACATATGCAGAGCTGCCCCCCGAACACAGTAAGATCCTGCAAGCCAGAGTTCTGGGAAAGTCCTACAGTCGAATATGCCGCTCGAAAGAGTCGGAGAAAACTCTTTGACAGAAACGTCACACAAGCTCGTGATTGTATAGCATGACCCTGTTTTCGGATCTTCCAAACTCACTCCGTGGTTCATTGCTCAAACATTCACTCATCTTATTTTCATACAATCTACCGGAGAGCTCTCTTCAGATCTTCGCCGAATGTTCGCTTTAGTGTCAATCCACACACGTGGGAGATGAGATCGAACGTGCAGAAAAAACTCTCGCAGCCGCAATAATAAGTAGCAGTTTCCTTGTCGCACTTTGAGCAGTAAACGAGAGAACCCAGAATTTTTATCGCTTGTATCGGTCGCTTCATTTCTGACAAACGGTCATCTTCCTCGACATTGTCGTGTCTTGTTGCTTCCGAAAGTCGAATCGAGCGCCGTTTCTGTATCTGCCTTTCACCTTTAGGGCAGCGGTTTCCCGCAGACGATTTGTTAGCGACCAATTGATGCTTATCCCTGTTATCTCAAAAATTATTCGGAAGAACCGGATATCTTTTCATTGTTCGGAAATTCTCCAAGACCAACGATCGGTTTATCCGATTCCTTCCTGTCGATTCTTTTCACGTGCTCGCTTGATTGCTGAGGTTGGGGGGAATAGTCGCTTCCGGGACCAACTCTTCCTCTGGATACAAACCTGCAGTCTCGAACGCTGGGACGAGAGTCTTTAGGAGAATGCAGTTGACGATCGCTAGGATTGCTCCTCCAACCACTATCCCTGAAACTGCCGACCATGCAGCACCCAAGTTCGGAGCTGCTCCGGTTGCTGCAGCAAGCGTCTCGCCAACTGCGAGTAGTGCTACGGTCAGAACAATGTTCGTGAACCAGTCTACAGGCCTTCTCATCTTCGCCATGGATTTTGGAGCGAGATAATACATCCCCCCCATCATTACCCCTATGGTGTAGACAAGAGAAACGAGTGCGCCTTGAAAGCCTCCTGAAATTAAGTAATTGACCCCTATCACTCCGCCAAGAGCACCGATCAGCAATGCTCTGTTCCTCCCGAACAGTAACGGGACGGTAAAGATCAGTAGGATTGGCAGGTAGAATGAGATCCCAGCGACTGCACCTGACGTGAACTTCGAAATATACGCGAGTACGACCCAGATTATGCTGAATGCAGCGACGGCTGCATAGTTATCTTTTTGCATGAAATTATGAAATGATTAGAGTTTTATTTAAATTTAAGACAATTCATCCATTTCAATCGTACATACTCAAGGCAATAGAAATTATTGATGGCCTGATTGTCAAAAACGAAATTACTCACGAAAGGCCAACTTTGGCGGGCCGTGGATCTCTTCGTTGGGAGTGTGAAAATGGACAAGCAATACGAACTGGCCTTTTCTGATATGATTTCATTTATGTTTCTAGCTGGTTCATCTACTTGTTCTTTCAAAGGGTACAAAAGATGTTGAGAAATCATCGCCCTAACTCCCTCCACATGTTTTCAGGAAATCATAACCATTCGGAATTATACTTTAGCTCGGACTCTAGGCTCAGTGTCAAATTGCGAATGGAATGAGACGGGTGCAAAGGCGACTATCAAGCCACAGTTTGGAAAAGAGATTACTCCAGTTAATAATTCAAATTAAGGTACGTTCATTAGCTGGTCTCCAAAATAATAAAATAATGTTAAGCGATGAGGATGCAAAAGGAAGTGCCGAGGATAAGGGTCTTGATAGGATTCTCTCACTTAGTGATGGCGTTTTCGCTTTCGCGATTACGCTGCTCGTGCTGGGGTTGGCTGTTCCTTCTCTGTCCCACAATGAAGCAAGAACCTCTGTTAACCTGATCGAGGCTCTTTCAGGTGAGGTTACGGCTTTCTACAGTTATGGCATAAGTTTCTTTGTCATCGGAATTTGGTGGTTCGCACATCACAGACTCTTTCGCTACATAAAGCGGTACGATTCCACTCTGATGTGGAGAAATCTGTTTTTCCTGCTATTCATAACCATCATTCCCTTTCAGACGCAGCTTTTGGCTCAGTACGGCGACATTCAAATTGCTGTCGTCATTTACGACGCATCGCAGGTACTCGGTGGTATTGCTCTAAGCGCAGTGTGGCGGCATGCGACGAAGAAGCATCTTGTCGTGGAAGGATCGCTTACTGCGAATCAAATCAGAAATATCAGATTCAGGGGTTACGTTCCTATTGTCACTTTTCTCGTTGCAATAGCTATAGTTTTCGTACTGCCCAATGGCGACGCCTCTTTTGCAAATTTTTCACTTTTTGCAATGTTCCCTCTAACATGGATTTTCTCGAGAGGAAACGAACCAAAAGATTAGGGCTCACAGGTCTTGGGCAAGGATTTTGAAAGCGTTTCTCGCTATTCCTCCATCTTTTAAAGCGGGCCGTTAAGAGTCGATTAAGCGTGACTGAAAAAATCATACAAATTTCCATCCAAGATGCCAGGCGCATTGCCGTCACAAAGCAGCATTTAGCGGGAAAGCTGCCGACAAAGCCGACCAAGGAACACATTCTTTCCGTGTTGCGCGACATAATTTACGTTCAATGGGATCCAATCCAGGTGGTCGCACCTTCGCACGTCATCGCCCTTTGGAACAGAATAGGCAATTTTCGATTGTCCGACCTGAATATACTTCTGTGGGAAGAAAAGAAGTTATTCAAAAATTGGGCAGGGCGCTTCGCCGGGATCGGGCTGACCGAGGATTATTCGCTGTACTATTCATTGATGAAAAGATATCCAGAGTCACTCGGTGATTCGTGGGGAGCGCAAAGGGCGGAAGCTAGAAAGTTTCTAGCAGAGCACAAGCAGCTCGCAAAATCCATGGTAGAGCAGCTCAAGAAAGGGCCAATGCAGCTGAAACAGTTCAAAGAATACACTAGGACCAAGAGAAGCTCGGATGGATGGAGCCCCGGAAGCACCGTATCGCAAATGCTCTCCCACTTGGAAATGAGCGGAAGAGTGATGGTCGTGGGACAAGATGGCATACAGAACGTATGGGGCCTGCCTGAGGAGTTCTTGCCGAGCTGGGTTCAGAGGAACGAGCTATCAGAATGGGAGTTCGAGCGCCTGGCGGCGCAGAGATCAATTAGGGCGCTCGGGACAGCTCTTCCTCGAGAGATTAACTACTTCCCGCGAGGTTGTTACCATGACTTGAAAAGAACCCTGCGTAGCCTGATAGAGGATTCTGTTATTCATCGCGTGCAGGTCGATGGAACAAGAAGTGAAGAGAGATACATCCACGACTTGGACGTCCCTCTCCTTGAATCCATGGATAGCGAGGAATGGCACCCCCGAGTTTCTCTGCTGCCTCCATTTGACAATCTGACGAGTGGCAGGCAAAGAACCAAGCGAATTTTCGGTTTCGAATACTATCTTGAAATGTTCTTTCCAAAAGACAAGCGGAAATTCGGCTACTACGTACTCTCTATACTGTACGGTGACAAATTAATAGGCAGAATCGACCCAGTAATGGACAGACGCTACGAAAAACTGTTGATTAACTCGGTGCATGCGGAGCCAGTTGCACCATCTGATAAGAATGTCGCAATGATGATCAGTGAAACCATAGATCGTTTTGCCGAGTTCCTCGGGGCTAGAGAAGTCATATACTCTTCTCGCGTACCTGCTGCTTGGAAGAGCTACCTTCGCTGAATTTAATCACATGCAGAACGAAAACATCCTAATGAATCCTCAGAATAGATAACCTCGGGTGAATTACTTTTTGCATACCTTGATAATTGCAACGTCTTCGATCTGTTTGGGCGCTTCAACCGACTGATCTGTCACGTAAAGTATAATGTGGTCCTTTCCAATCCCGATTCCGGTTACGCCAGGAAGATCGGTCAATTCATTTTCGTGGGCATATCTCACATTTGCCACATGGTTTAGTTGCGAATCCGTCTTCCATAAGTATCCATTTTTCACTCAAAAGCAGCTCCAGATCAGTTGAGAATATCCCTTCTGCACTATTAAGCCTTGTATCATAAATTCGGGGTCAGGTATGATCACGAAGAGTTTAGCTGGAGCTCGAAATCTGTTTCCAACATTGGTTGAGTTCTATTGCTCAAAACTCGAACTAACAAAAAGTGGCCATCCGGCTCGGAAGATCTACATTTGTCGAAATTCACCTGATCAGAAATTACTAACAACATGCTCAATTCGAGTAGATTATCCAACACGTTGATGAGCGATTTGGGAAAAATTGATGACGCAAGGGGGGGAGTCTTCATCTTTTTAACAACTCTCGAAAGCTGGCCGCATTGTATCGAAGGATCCTCGGAATCAACTTAACTTCAAGAAGGGCATGTCTACTACGTTGAGCTTTACTATCGCTGCAGGTCACAACACGATGTATTAGACGATCATATTTGCTCAGCTGGCGTAACGGACCATAGGTTGTCTAAAACCAGCCGCGGCGATAAAAATAGGCTACCATGATGAGGGTTGGAACGAACATCGCGATGACCACGACCGCTAGAGATGTGTAGGTTCCAAAAT
>JASHSF010000277.1 GCA_030036955.1 Nitrososphaerales archaeon | reverse complement strand
TGTAACAAAGGGATGCTGGCTGGCGTTGTAAGTTGCTGTCGCGCCGAAGGCCACCACCACTCCCGCGAGAGCAAGCGCGACCAGCCCAACGGTTGCAAGAGCTCCTGGTCTGTTCATGAGACCATCTGTGTTCTCCCGGGCTTTAGAGTTTGGCTATAAGATCCTGACATGTTAGGTGAAGTTTTCTAGATTCAGTTGCATATCTCTGATTTAGAGTGATGATTCTTTAGGCAAGTGTAGAAATGAAAGCAAGGAATACAGATCGTTTCCGATTCAAGCTTCTTGGGTAAAAGACTGAAAGATAATGCAAAGATTTACG
Organism: Nitrososphaerales archaeon; assembly: GCA_030036955.1. Lineage (GTDB taxonomy): Archaea > Thermoproteota > Nitrososphaeria > Nitrososphaerales > CADDZS01 > JASHOD01. The sequence continues at coordinate 4,619 of JASHSF010000277.1, read as the reverse complement.
AGATTGTTACTTTCTGCGGGCATAATTACGATTGTGGTGTTTCTTCTTACGGCGAATTCGGCGATCGCTTTTGCCGCCCAGGAGCCTGAGAATTCCGCGTCGTATCCGATCGCCTTCCAGTTTTCAATTCGTATTGACCCCTTGAATAATTACTGGTATGTGAATGTCACAAATATCGGAAGAGAGCCACTTGCTCAATTTGGAGTTCTGATCTTCGGCAAATCCGGTTACGAAATCACGGCGAACTCGACCGCGTTGCTCGGCATCAAATCTCTAAGACCGGGCACAACAATGGAGTTCAAGACCGTCTGCAGCGATTATTATTATTCAGGCGCTCCATGCAAGTTCCGCACGGGGCAAGCGTACGGAATCTCTGTGGTTTCTTGGGTTGGCACATGCAGCTGCAATCACGAGATAGATATCAGCGGAAGTGTCCTCGCAAAAAATCTAGTTTACTCCATCGATACCTATCCTGCCATAGATTTGATCTCTAGCTCTAGAGTAACAAAGACTGATTGGTCGTTTGCTATCGAGAATATGGGCTTGAGTCCTGTCTCGACATCCGCGGAGATATTCTGGGGTTGGATCCCATGTAACAATCCATCCGGTTGCTCCGCCAGCAAATCGACGTCTACGGAGAAACTTGCTGCTGGTGGCGCAGTTCATCTTAGTCTTCCAATAACTAGCCCGCACGATGCGACTAAGGGTACGGATGCTGGAATCTCAATTACCGGAAACTACGCCAGTTTTGGATATCCGAAGTGGAGAGCACAGCTCACAATGTCACAGAACGTAATCGTCAAGTGATCGACAAGGTCTCAGATCTTTTCCACTCCTGCTTTTGCCCTCCAGCTATGATATGAACACCGCTCGGGCACTAATTTCCCCGGGTGTGAGTGGCAAGCTTTCAGGACAATGCTCGGAATTAATGAGCTATTCAGTAGTTTTGTATTGAAACCTGATATACCGCCGCTTTTCCAACTACATGAATTCGTAACGGGAGGATTTGCACGGCAATGACTACAGATCATCCGATGATTGTAGATGCCCATGAAGATCTCGCCTACAACAGTCTCGGTCATGGTAGAGATCTAATGAGATCAGCAACAGAGAGACGAATGTTCGAACCTCAAGATCATGAAATGGGAGGAGCTACAACCAGCTTTCCCGACCTGATAAGGGGGAACGTGAGAATAGTTTTCGGAACACCGTGGGTGAATCCTTGTCGATCTGAATTTAGCTCAAAACCCTGTTATTCTACTGCAGAAGAGGCACATTCACAAGCTTTAGAACAACTTGATTATTACAAAAGATTAGAGCACCAAGGAACTATCGCCATCATTAGAACGCGAAGTGACCTAGAAGATGTCCTTAGCTCCGCACCGCCAAAAATAGGATTAGTTGTGCTAATGGAAGGAGCCGATCCAATCAGGACGCCGAAAGAAGCTCAAGAATGGTTCGATGCAGGACTCAGAATCATCGGTCCAGCTTGGGGCGCGACAAGATATTGCGGCGGAACGAAGCAACCTGGCCCTCTAACGAAAGAAGGGCACGAACTAATGGAAGAGATGGAGAAAATCGGTCTCATCTTGGATTGCAGCCATTTTGCCGAGCAGAGCTTTTTTGAAGCTTTGGACGAATTCAACGGCCACGTCATAGCGAGTCATTCGAATTGTAGAATTTACTGTCCGACTGACAGGCAACTCTCGGATGAGATGATCAGGAAACTGACATCCAAGGGCGGAGTAATTGGAACAGTCCTCTATGACGCATTCCTTGACGGTACTTGGCAAAAAGGAAAACCAAAAGAGGCTGTTACGCTTTCACAGGTGGTGAAGAATATTCTTCATGTCGGCGACGTTTCAGGAAGTAGACGCTCCTCTGGAATAGGCTCGGATTTCGACGGCGGCTTCGGCTATGAGAGTATCCCGCTAGAACTCAATACAGCCGAGGATCTTTACAAGATCGGCGACGCCCTGAGGACAGAGGGCAACTTCACTGAATCCGAGGCAGCTGACGTGCTAGGAGGCAACTTTCTCAGAATTCTGAGAGAGGCACTACCTAGCTGATTGCTGGACGTCCGAACCTAAAACGTCTACTTCAAAGATACCCTATACGTGGGAAAATTAGAAAGAAATGCCTAGTTCAGCGGTAGCGGCACACTGCTTTCTGAAATTCTTATTTCAGAAAGTTATTCTCTAACTCGGTTGATGCCATCTTAGCAGTCGGACTCACGGGTGCAGGGCCTTGGGCTGCTTTGGATTGTTCGGCATCCGCGTAAATGTACACCTTGCCCCTCAGCAAAGATGCAACAGCTGCTGCTATTGAGAGAGCTGCTCCGATGTAAAATGCCAAATCTAGCGCGGTAATGAAAGCAGGAGCTATCGCATTTGGGAAAAACGTCTTCCCTTCGAGGTAAATTAGCGTCGAATGGGGAATCTGGCTGACAACCGAAGCTAATTGCGGCATGGAAAGAATTGCCTGCATCGGATTGTAGCCTAAGAAAGCAGAAAACAGTGCGCTCGTAGGCGAAATGGACTTGAACGCGCCAGCAAGCTGCGGAACTCCGGCACTCGTCATCGCATTTGAAAGGGCGCCGGGTAGGGTGCTCGACAGACCGCCGATGATCACAGTGAAGAATATGGCAATGCTCACTGTCTGCCCAGCGTTTTGAAGCGTCGCTCTCATGCCCGAAGCTGCGCCCCTGTGTTCTCTCGGAACGGCATTCATTATCGACGCGATGTTGGGAGCCGCAAACAGCCCACCCCCGATGCCCATCAGGAAGATGATTATTGCAAACGGAAGATAGCTAAAGTTGTACGGCAAAAACGTAAGCGCAATGAATGTCCCGGCAGTGAGGATCATTGCAAGCGTGCCAAACGTCCGGGCTCCGTACCTGTCCGACAGGACTCCGCTTATTGGACCCATTATTGAAAAGCCGACGATCATCGGAATCATGTAGATGCCTGCCCAGAACGGTGTGTCCTGGTAGCTTATCCCGTGGAGAGGTAGCCAGATCCCTTGGAGCAAAATGATCAGCATTATCTGAACTCCTCCGCGTCCCACGGAGGCGAATAATCCGGCGATATTTGCCGCAGTAAACATTCTGTTTTTGAAGAGATCGAGACGAAACATCGGATCAGGCACTTTTTTCTCGATGAACGGAAACGCCACGAGAAGCGCTACGCCGGTAGCTAGCGAGCCGATGACCCAAGGATCGCTCCAACCTGTAGACGAACTTCCAAACGGAATTAGAGCATACGTCATTCCGACCAGTACTAGAATCAAACCCGAGGCGAAGGAAACGTTGCCCCATATGTCGAGTTTCTGATTTCGCCTCAGCGCAGCGAGCTCCTTGAGCTTCGCGTACGACCAAATCGTTCCGGCAGCTCCAACCGGCACGCTTACGAGAAAGATATAGCGCCAATCGAACAACGCGAGCACCCCGCCCAAAACCAGCCCAACTAGTGAGCCCGCGATAGCCGCAGTCATGTTAATTCCGAGGGCTTTTCCTCTCTCCTTCGCGGGAAAGGCATCGGTCAAAATCGCTGCGCTGTTCGAAAGCAGGAAGGCGCCTCCAACACCCTGAATCACGCGGAAGATGATGAGCTCGAGCGCGCCCAAATCTCCAGTATTTGGCGTGACAGCGCAAAGGAGAGATCCTACAGTAAATATTGCAAATCCCATGTTGAAGAGCTTGACTCTTCCATACATGTCTGAGATGCGTCCGAATGAGACAAGGAGTGTTGACGTAACCACGCTGTAGGCAAAGAGAACCCAAAGCAGGTATTGAAAGGATGTCAATGGGTTGATATCAATGCCGCGAAATATTGCTGGCAAGGAAATCAGGACGATAGTGGCATCAATCGCAGCCATCAAAGTGCCAATCGTCGTGTTTGAAAGTGCTATCCACTTGTATTCCATACTAAAGGCTCGCCCAGTGAAGACGAATTACTCGTAGAATACTAGAATCCCGTTTATAGGAGTTACACATTCGCTCGATTTTCTCAACAACATATCCCCGGGAACGAGGACTCTTTTTCTCTTTGCTGCCAATCTGAATTGCGCATTGTTCTACGTATTTTCTAGTCATCGAATCTTAATTAAGCAGATTTAATTCTAGATCTTGCATAAAATGGCAAACACTTTCGGTACCGATATTCTGATCCAGTCACCGAATCCTAAGAATGCGGCAATGTTCTATGTGAAACAACTAGGTTTCAAGATCACTCAAGAGACTCCCATGATAGGACTTCATGGCCCTAACATCAACTTGTTTATCGAAAAAGGACCAGCCCTCGGTCCCGTACTCGAAGTAACAGTTGACGACGTAGAAAAAACTAAGCGCAGGCTTATCAAAAATGGTTCAAGAGTAGTCAAGGACGAACCCAAGGTTCCGAGATGCTACATCAAAGATCCGTTTGGCTTGATTTACAACATTACGAGCTAATCTGAAATCGTTTTTCGAGTGGTAGCCTAGCTCGTTGTGTAAGTAGTCGTTGTAGTATTCAAAATCGTGGTAGTGTGGGCAACGGTCAAAGTCGTGGCAGTGTAAGTACTAACTGTATTTGTTACGGTGGATGTTGTGGTGCTCGTCTTCGAAAAAGTTGTAGTCACTC
>JASHSF010000276.1 GCA_030036955.1 Nitrososphaerales archaeon | reverse complement strand
GAAGTTATGCCGACGAATATTCCGTGATTTATTTTTTCTGAAAGGTTTCTTACGATTTTGGAAGAGACGTGGCCAAGACCCGTTCCCTCTACTATCAGCCCTTGGATGTGCTCTTGCACCAAATAATCCAAGCTCGAAGGTTTCATGCCGGGGAAGAATTTGACTAGGGCGGCTTCTTGACTGAATTTGGTCTTTAGGGCATATCTTTTATGCTGTCGGTTAGCAAAAGGAATCGCGAACAGTGGATTAAGCAAAATACCTCCTTCTTCGACCCTTGCATACGGCTCGACATCGATTGACTGGAAGGCATCCCTTCTGCTCGTGTGATTCTTTCTTACTCTATTTCCCCAGTGAATGGAGACGTTATCATCGTTTTCGCTTTCATGCATCGAAACAAAAACGCCCTCGGCTGAAGAATTTGCTGCGAAATAAGTTGCGGCGCGTATGTTCAGAGCGGCATCCGAGGAAGGTCGATCTGAAGATCTTTGCGCTCCGACGCATACAACTGGAATGCCCAGACCAATTAAAGAAAAACTGAGAGCGGCCGAAAGGTAGCCCAATGTATCCGTACCTAGCATAATGACAACCCCGCTCGGGCTCGATTCTGACTCTGTTTTTGATACGATCAGCTCGGAAAGTTTCTGCCAGTGAAAAGGATTCAAGTTCTCACTGAGCTCCGAAAAAACTATTTCAGGCTCAATTTCTGCAATCTCGCGCAGCTCCGGCATCGCCAAATAGAGGTCATGGGCGCTCACGACCGGCTTTACAGCGCCCGTTCTGTAGTCCACTCTGCTTGCAATGGTCCCGCCTGTGCTCAGCAGGAGAATTCTCTTTTGCCCCTTTAATTGATCGTAATTTGCAAAATTCTTCGATTGCTCAGCCTGTACTTTGCCCATCCGACTACTTTCCAAAACGGAAAGCTCGGACACTCGTTTCGCGTCTATTCCTATGTTGTAACCTGACTTTAATTTCAGGACAATGTAATTGCGGCTACCCTGCTCGTAGCGTGGAATCAAAATGCCGGACGTCTGAAACCTATCGGATGTCGTCACGCGGACGAGGGATCCTTCGCCTGCAGCAGCTTTTTCCAATAGATCCTTCGCGAGCCCGGTATAACCGAGCGCGCTGGTGTCAGTTTGTTCTTGCAAGCCGGACCAGAATCAGTTCCGCGCGGTCCAAAATGTAAGGCTTGCACCTTGGAAAGGGTGCAGACCAACGTTCGGTTTTTCTATCGGACTAGCGATAGTAGGGCACGGCAATCTTTTCCGCTGGCTTGCCTTCTCTCGAAGTCTTTACCTTTCTTATAGCGTCTTCGAAATGCTTCATTGTAACGGCCGCCTCGGCTGCGTGCTTTTTTGCGTCTTCCGGTTTGGGGAAGCTCGCGATGTATTCTTGCAAGACGAGCGACACCGCCGTATTGACAACGGATGTCAGGTCAGCTCCGCTGAAACCTTCGGTCATTTCGGCAACTCTCTCGAGATCGAGATCGGCGGATATCGGTTTGTGCTTGATGTGGATTTCAAGAATCATCCTTCTTGCCGCTTTGTCTGGAGGCGGAATGTACAGCAGCTTGTCAAACCTTCCAGCTCTCAGCAGAGCCGGGTCAACCATATCCATTCTGTTTGTAGCTGCGAGGACCACAACTCCGGATAGCGACTGAATGCCGTCGAGCTCGGTCAGCAGCTGGCTGACCACCCTCTCCGTAACCATGCTGTCTCCTCCCAGTCCTCTTACAGGAGCTAAAGCGTCAATTTCGTCGAAGAATATCACACAAGGTGAAGCTTGCCTAGCTCTCCTGAAAACTTCACGGACACCCCGCTCGGATTCTCCTACCCACTTTGAAAGTAATTCGGGACCGCGAACGCTGATGAAATTTGCTTCACTCTCCGTGGCGACGGATTTTGCGAGGAGAGTCTTCCCCGTTCCAGAGGGCCCGTAAAGGAGTACGCCTTTCGGCATACTATAGCCAATCGTGGTGTATAAGTCCGGATACTTGAGGGGCCATTCTACAGCTTCCTGGAGCTCCTTCTTGATTCCGTCCAGTCCGCCAATATCTATCCAGTGAACGTCAGGGGTTTCGAGGTAGACTTCTCTCATGGCAGAGGGCATGACGTCCTTCAGCGCATTTTCAAAGTCATCCATAGTTACTTGGAGCCTGTTCAAGAATTCTGGTTGGAGCTTATCCTCTTCAAGCTTCAGCTCCGGAAGCATTCGGCGAAGAGTCTTCATAGCCGCTTCCTTGCAAAGATATTCCAAATCAGCCCCTACGAATCCGTGAGTAACTGACGAGATCTTTTCCAAGTCGACCTCCTGCGTAAGAGGCATGTGACGAGTGTGAATCTGCAGTATCTCGAAACGTCCCTTCTTATCCGGAACTTTGATCTCGATTTCTCGATCGAACCTGCCGGGCCTGCGCAGTGCTGGATCTATTGCGTTCGGGCGGTTAGTTGCTGCAATCACGATGACCTTACCGCGGGCTTCCAGTCCGTCCATCAAAGAAAGCAATTGCGAAACTACACGTCGTTCAACCTCTCCTGTTACTTCCTCTCTTTTTGGGGCGATCGAATCGATCTCGTCAATGAAAACAATGGTTGGAGCTTTTTCCCGTGCTTCCTTGAAAATTTCCCGTAGCCTTGCCTCGCTTTCACCGTAGAACTTGCTCATGATTTCGGGACCGGAGATGCTGATGAAGTGAGCATTGCTTTCATTGGCGACTGCTTTGGCTAGCAGAGTCTTTCCGGTTCCCGGAGGACCGTAAAGCAGGACTCCTTTAGGAGCTTCCACACCGAGCTTCTCAAAAATTTCAGGATGCCTCAGCGGAAGCTCAATCATTTCTCTTACTTTTTGAATCTCGTCCTTGAGTCCGCCAATGTCTTCGTAAGTTACCTGGGGAACACCCCGGAGAGTTTCGCCCTTTTCTGAAATCGCAAAAATCGTTCTCTGGGTGATCAGGACGGCATCAGCCATCGGGCTTACTCCGAGAACCTGGAAAGTCAGGCGACCTCCAAAGTAGGGAATCATGATATTGTCCCCTTTGGTAACTGGAACGCTTTCAAGCGCGTCGGCAAGATACCTTTCGTCTATTGGAGGAATTGCTTCCAGAGGAGCAACTACCACTTTCTCCGCTGGCGGAGCTTTGATCTTCTTTATAGTAACCGTGTCGCCTATTGCGACGCCAGAGTTGTTCCGAATGAGCCCGTCAATTCGGATTACGCCGCGGCCCTCGTCGGATGGGTATAGGGGGAGGCATTTCGCGACCGTTCGCCGCTTACCTTTGATTTCAATAATGTCGCCGGTCGATGCATCCAGGGCGTCCATCGCGTCGTAATCTATTCTAGCTACTCCTCTACCGACGTCTCGAGTATAGGCCTCGAGTACTTTCAAAGTAACGCCCTGCTGGCTCAAAGTGTCGAATCTGCTCCCCTAGCGTAATCAATTTTCTCGGCTGATATTTCTGCGTTTCACCTACGAGAAATGCACACTATAACCTGTCGTCTAGAGAGTACTAACCGGTTGTACAGATTGTAGTGAAAAATGAATTGATCGTAATGAAGTGTCGAAAAACGACACACGAAATTCCTGATGTATTGTTTTTGAGCTGACTGGATCAGTCAGTCAAGGATAATAACGATGCGGGGTTATCAGCTGCATTCGCGTTTGCACATGTCCGAATCTAGGTAGAGCTTGAAAAATGTCCCACAGAATTGCTGTCCTCGAAAAGGAGAGCTGTCACTCCAGAAAGTGCAACCTAGAATGCATTTCGTTCTGTCCGGTAAACAAAACTGGCAGTGATTGCATAGTACTCGGACAAGATGCCAAAGCTGTCATCAGCGAAGAGCTCTGCACCGGCTGCTCAATTTGCGTAAAAAAATGCCCCTTCGACGCTATTTCGATTATCAATGTTGCCTCGGAACTGGGGGAGGAAAAACTCCACCAGTACGGCGTCAACACTTTCAGATTGTACAAGATTCCTGTGCCCAAGAGAAATTCGATCGTTGGGCTCGTTGGACGCAACGGTGTGGGCAAGTCTACTGCGCTCAACGTTCTCGCGGGCTCTTTGAAACCGAATCTTGGCAGGTATGACGCCCCGCCTTCCTGGGAAGAAATAATCGATCACTACCAGGGCACAGAGCTGCAGAATCATTTCGAAGCGATTTCAAACGGCACGCTTAGGGTTTCGATCAAACCCCAAGCAGTTTACCTTATTCCGAAAGTTTGGAGCGGCAGCGTTCGCGAGCTCCTCCAGACAACGGCTGGGTCAACTAGGGATATTTCTGAAATTGTAGATTCCCTCAATCTGAGAGAGAGCGTGGGAAGAAATGTATCGGAACTTAGCGGGGGAGAGCTCCAGAGGACTGCGGTTGCAGTCGCCGCGCTCAAGGACGCGGACTTGTACTTGTTTGACGAACCCTCGAGCTACAACGACGTCTTCCAAAGGATGAAAGTGTCGCAGGCTATTTCAGAGCTTGCGAAAAAATCCTCCGTTGTGCTCGTCGAGCACGACTTGTCCTTTCTAGACTACCTGAGCGATTACATACACATTCTTTATGGAGAACCGGGCGTTTACGGCATAGTTTCTTCAATCCAGTCTGCAAGAACCGGAATCAACGAACTTTTGGATGGATACCTTCAGGTTGAGAACGTACGGTTTAGAGATCAGCCGGTGCGCTTCGACATTTACTCGCCAATTGAGGACGTTACTGAAACCCCAACAATTTGCGAGTACGGCGAGCTGACAAAATCTTTTCCGAAATTTGAACTCAGAGTTGAACCCGCTGAAATCCACCTAGGCGAAGTGATCGGTGTCCTCGGGGCAAACGCCCTGGGCAAAACAACATTTCTCAGAATTCTATCGGGACTTGACAAGCCAACAACCGGCGACGTGGAGCTTTCTGCAAAGGTCGCATACAAGCCGCAGTATTTGTCCGCTGATTCGGAATCGGAAGTGCTACCTTATCTGAGAGGAATAAACAAGGACATAGACACCGGCCTCATACAGAGCCAGCTTGTCACGCCGCTCAGACTCAACAAGCTTTTCGAAAAGTCAATCAAAAATCTAAGCGGTGGCGAGCTCCAAAAGGTAGCGATCGTTGCAACGCTTCTTCAGGACGCAACCATCTACGCCTTCGACGAACCCTCGGCTTTCATCGACGTCGAGGACCGAATAATCCTTGCCAAGGCAATTCAGAGGTTTGTGAGATCTATGGGAAAGACAGCTGTTGTCATCGACCACGACATACAGCTTGTCGACATTGTCGCCGATTCTCTTATGATTTTCACTGGCGAGCCCGGCCGCTACGGGTTCGCAAGCAAGCCCCTCGGCAAGTCCGAAGGAATGAACAAGTTCCTACGTGAGCTTGGCATAACTTATAGACGAGACATAACGACTGGCCGTCCACGAGTTAACAAGCCTGATAGTAAACTAGATCGAATACAAAAGGCAGAAGGCAAGTACTACTACCTTGGCAAGGTCCAGGCTCCTGCCCCAGGAAAAGACGAAAAGAAAGAATAGACAGTTACAGATGCGGCTCAGGCGATATATGGACGTAGCTTTCTGAAAATGACTCATTCGTGGAAGTTTCGAGCTTTGAATATTCTGTCAGTGGAAATTCCACTGTTCATTCCGATTTTTTTACAATAATTGTAACTTCCAGCTAGTGAAGCTACAATAGTCGCGCTACTCGCACTAGGTGCGAGAGCGGTAAAAATTTACCCGCCCTTGTGTAGATTTGCACGGGTTTGACATATAAATCGATAGAACTTTGATCGACTATAGACCTGGCCTCTTTGCTACAAATTTGTCGATTTCCAAGTTTGCTCACTGAGGAGAAAGAATGTATTCGCCACATGACTTCTTCCACAGCGATTTATTTCACACACCTTTGACAACATCTACCGCTTTGATGGCTGTTTTAGCTATAGTCCCTAACAAGCTCTTGCGACGCAAGAAATCTTTCAGCCACCAAAAACCTACCGAAAAAATAAATCCATTTCTTTTTTCCTTGCCAGCATTCAAGTCTTCCGACCTTTGAACCATCCACTCAATCCCAGCTCTTCGGGACGGGCGACTTCTACCGCAACCATGCCGTTGTCCATTAATTCGAGCCTATGCCAGCGAGAATCGAATTTCTTCCCCCTCAGAATTCGAATCCTGATACAATTCTCAATTCTGCCCCCTTCCTCTTTGGCTTCCAAATCGACCACGCCGTCACACAACGCTTCAAACTTGGTGAAGAATTCCGTCGATGCACTTCCTCGAACAAACGTATGGAACGTTGCAACTTGCTTTACTCTCATCATCGGAACTATAGCGGTCCGCCAGACATCGACCATTGCCTTCTCGTCGTTGTATTGCAAGAAGATACTACAGTTGTCGTCGAAATGAAGTCGATTCTTTTCCAGCTCCTTGAATCCTTCTTTGACGCGGTTATTCCAATACTCAGCGACCTTTTTCACGTCGAGGGGTTTCTCACGTGGCTGTTCACCAGCCAGAAATTCGGTCCTCCTCTTTTCAGCCGCTTCGTACTCGGTCGTTGCGGTGTAACTGTCCCATATGTCCAGCATTCCGTCTTGCTCTGCCTTTTTAGTATCAATGCCTAACCTTGAAAGTGCGTCGATCGCCTCATTCGGGAAATGTTGGAAGACATGATATTCTGTCTTCGTGCCTTGCCGGACAGAAAGCGCTGTCATAGTCAACGAAGTCTCATACCAAAGAGACCCCGGATCGAATTCAACAAGGTAGTGACCTCCATAGAAGAATCCCCCGGGAGCGAGGTCTTCCAGCAACGGGACAGCCACGCTTCGTCTGGCTGCGAATTCACCCTCGGCCGAAGACAACTTCCGGCTTGAACGACTCGTATCGCTCCATAAATCCATTTTGGCATGCCCTCCGAAGGAGGTTCCATCGTACATGTAGTTAGAAAGACCCGGCGATCACATCTGACTTACCGCTTTTGAGATGAGCGCTGCCGTGAAGGGCTCTAGCTCTGCCTCCACGCGTAATTTATCATCATAGAAGTTTGGACTAATGCTCGATCTGAGTCAGGAAAGCAGGCGGCTTCAACCTCACACAGATTTCGGAGCAATTCCGAATTATGCCCTAAACAACTTCGATTATTCCGCAATTGTCGTTCTTTCGATATCGAGGGCCAATTAACGGAAGCCCAAAAACTTGAATTCTCAAGATACGGGAATTATTCCTTCCGGGAATACAAAACTAAATAAGCACATTTGTAGATAGTTGTCGATTTTCAGAGCTCTTTACAAGTAGATGAGCAAAAATGTCTAACCGAAGATCTCACCTTTACGATTACCACCGAGAATACGGGAAAATTACAGAGTTTGCGGGCTTTGACATGCCACTCTGGTACACGGGAATAGTTGAAGAGCACAACGCCGTGAGAAATGCTGCCGGGATCTTCGACGTCTCTCACATGGGGAGGTTCTCGATCAAAGGCAGGGATGCAACGGAATTTCTAAATCATATTCTTCCTAGCGACGTTCAAAAAGTAAAGCCTGCTCGGGCATTTTACTCGACTATTTGCAGGGAAGATGCAGGAATTCTTGATGACACGGTTACTAACAAGCTTGGTGACTTTGATTACATAATGGTGATCAACTCTTCGAACAGAGCCAAAGACTTGGATTGGTTGAAAGATCACGTCGGAAGCTTTTCTGTCGAACTAGATGATCAATCAGACAACTCTGCCTTGATTGCATTTCAGGGCCCGCTTGCCCAGGAAATCCTGCAGAAAATTTGTGACCTGGATCTTTTGCTTGTGAAAAGGTTCTTGGTAGCGCGTTGCAAGGTCTTGGGAAACGAGTGCCTGGTTTCACGGACAGGTTACACAGGGGAAGACGGATTTGAGAT
>JASHSF010000275.1 GCA_030036955.1 Nitrososphaerales archaeon | reverse complement strand
CAATAGTTTTTCGTTGTAAAGCTTTCTTCCCATGTACTTTGGAAAAACGTACAGGCACAGCCCGTAAGCGAAGGGGAATTGCCATCCGACAAACATTCCCAGCCCGTGGGCCGTCAGCAGCTGACCGAACACCTGCGGTGTTCCTATCGAACCAAGGGCAGTCGGGTCTCCGGCCTGATCGGTTCGCATGAAAAGCGCTAGAGTACCTGCGATTATGAAATTCAAAAATGACAGGTATAGCAAACGACGGACCCACTTTTTCGTATAGGCAGTGAGCGCCGGGGAAGATTCAGATGGCTTATCCGGATCTTCTAATTTTTCAGTTTTGATGCTCATGGGAGACAGACACGCCCTAATTTCTCAAATTATCATGAACATTTGCTAGCTTGCAGAAGCTGTCACGTTTAGCTGTGTAATCATGACGTAGTGCCCAAATCCGCAGAATTCCAAGCACCTCACATAGTATATTCCCGGAGTCGTAAATTGATACATGATGGAGTTGTAAAAACCCGGCATGACCTGCACTTGGGCTACTATTGCGGCTGTGGTACAGGCAGTATTAGAGCACTTGTAGACACCAAAGTCGTGATTTACGTCTAAACTCGTAACGTTGAAAAGAATCGTATCTCCAGCTTGAATTGGATATGCCCCTGGATAGCAATTGGATATTGGCATGGTGTCAAACGTACTTGTGTTCTGGGGTGCGAGGCACCATGCGAACTGCTGTCCCTGCACATCAACAACGTAGTTCGGTTTTATGTTTGTGTGGGCGTATGGATAAGGAAGATATCCTATCGTGATTATTGTAAACGCCGCAAAAATAATTACAATGATGATGAGCCAGTGGGCCTCGTATTTTGAGAGTGAGTGCTCGCTGTTCTCACGTGGATGCTTTGTCGACCACATTACAGCCCCGAACCCAACCGCTGTGATCGCTACAGCCAAGATGAAAATGAATGCCAGAAACATCGCATTCATCCCGACGTCGCCAGCTAGAATGACGTTTGACGCGTTCAATCTTTGGGGAATGCGAAATTTCTTATACTATAAGTATTTTCATTGATCTCCACCTTTAGTTCAATTTTTCAAAACTAGAGGAATATGACGTAGAAGTTTTGTATCGCTCAATTTTCAACTGACTATCGTTTTCGGAAATTGCTAATGAGCGAATTCTGATATTAATTTCGCAATTCGTACTCATGTTTCACAATTGAAATTAATACGGTCAAACAATATTCGAATTCATGACTCATCACAAAACTCTGTCGAAACGTAAAAGACACTCCCCACATCAACATTCCTGGGGCTCAGCTTGACTATTATCTGGTCGATCGCGATGCCTGACAACTCTCAAGTCAGGTTAGCAACAGGACATCCTTTATGATGCTATTCAAGGGGGCGCGAAATACGTGTTCTTCGCTGTCTCAAAGATAACACTGGTAAAATGAGAGCTCAACCGACCTTCGATATGATGATCTAGCCAGAGTCCCATAGAGCCCCAAAAAAACCTAATCAAATCCGATTTCGAACTGCAGGCGAACAGAAATTGATAAGCGATTCAAGCTTTGAACCTTTGTTATTCCGCGATATTCATTTATGGACATGACAGAAGCTTAGCAAATGAAACCCCCGCGGTAGCTCAGCCTGGTAGAGCTTCCGACCATTAGTATCGCAAATCATTGCGGACGAAGGGGAGATGCTGTAGAGATCTGGCTCCGAAATATCGGCGCTGATCCCGCCCAGCTTATCAGGCTTACATAGAGACCGGAGTGTCGCAGGTTCAATTCCTGCCCGCGGGACTTTTTTTTAAAATTTTGAAGATCGAATACCTTTGCTTTTCGAACTGGCAATCAACGGTTAAAAACCTCAAGCACCGATCGCGGGGCAAGGCAAATTTTTTTCTTGTCGGATTTTTCTTCTTCGCCAGTGATCGAAGCAACAGGGGTTGTAAAACAATTTGGGACTGTCAACGCGCTGTCCGGTCTCAGTTTGAAGGTTATGCCCGGTGACATCTACGGCTTGCTCGGCCCGAATGGCGCGGGCAAAAGCACATTCATCAAAATAATAAACGGGTTGTCGGAACCCACCCTTGGAACTGTAAATGTCCTTGGTTACAACCCAATGCTGAATCCGATCGAAGTAAAATCTCGCATTGGTTACGTGTCAGAAAATTCCATGCTTTACGAATCCCTTTCACCGAGGGATTTTTTTGAATTTGTCGCTTCGATCAGAAAGACCGATCCTGTTCGCACAAACGAGCGAGTTGCGAGACTCGCGAGTGCGCTCGGATTGAACGAGTTCTACGACTCGCCAATTTCGACCCTATCTCTAGGCACAAAGCAAAAAGTGTCCATAGTCGCCGCGTTCATGCACGACCCGCCGCTGCTGCTGCTGGACGAACCCCTAAACGGCTTGGACGCAAAGAGCAGTCGGATCTTGAAGGATCTAATCTCACTGCACACGGAAAACAATGGCGGAGCTGTTCTATTTTCGACGCATATCATGGAGGTTGCGGAGAACATTTGCAACAGGATCGGAATTATTTACCAAGGAAAAATCGTAGCGGAAGGGTCTCTTGATGAGCTGAGGCACCTTGCAAGCACTGGTAGCACTGGACAGGAAACGCTCGAGGAAGTTTTCCTGAAGCTGACACATGAGGAGGAAGAAATCGCGGAAACCGTAAGGACGCTCAGAGAAGCATTCGTTGCAGATGTAAAACCAAGCGGTCCGGCTCTGGCTTGAAACTAAGAGAAGCTTGGAAGCTCAGCAAAACTCCTTACACGGAGGTGACCTTCCGATCGATTGAACTCACGAGGGGTTCCTCTCAACCTTATGGCTTCAGTCAAGATCCGGTAAAGAGAGTCAATTCCGTCCTCCGAGGCGCAAAGATTAGCAAGATCGCATTCTCCGTATTCATAGCAATCGGGGCGCTTGTTCCCTTTGCCGCCTTCGCCGAACACAGGACTCCTTATGCTCTTGCTACCTCGATAGTCCTGAGCCTCGCAATTTCTCTTGGTTACTCGGTCGTTTACTCCTTCCAAGTCCTGCCGTCGTTTACACAAGCCGGGCCGTATTCCTTGCTCGGGACGCTTCCGCTGGAAGAGAAAGATTTCTCCCTGATATCGGCTCTGTCGTTTCTGCGCACGTTCGATTACATGGCCTTGTCATCAATCGGCGCACAAGTAGTTATTGTCGGACTGCTGACTGACTCGATTTTTGCAGCCTTGTTAATGTTCGTGGCGGCGGCTGTGAACTTTACCATTGGCATTGCGTTGGCTCTCTGGCTGTCAGGACTATTTTACAAAAACATGACACGAGGAGGAAGGTCCAGGGTTGGAAGTGTGGCTAGGTTCGTTTTCTTGATAACGTGGGGATCCGTCGGCCTGTTTTTTTCGCTTTTGTTTGATTTCGTGAATTACGTTGTTCCCTATGTGAGCAATCTCTTGCAGGGGGGCTTAGCCCACGGGGCAGGAGTCGCGGTAATTCTCGTACATCCCTTCTCAGAAGCGATCGCAATTTCTTCGATCGTATTCTCCTCTTCCATCAACGGCGTCGTAACTTCAGTTCTACCAGTTGTCTACGCGGCAACTTTCGGATATGTTGCCCTGGCCGCGTTCGTGGGACTCAGAACCCAGAGAACTATTTCAGCGATAACCCACGGCCAAACGGTTCAGATAGTGAGGCGAGCAACGAAGAACTTTCAGCTGAAGCTGAGGCAGCCAGTTCTCGCCTACATTGTCAAAGACTTGCGAGTGGCGTCAAAAAATCCACAAGCCGCATTCATCTTCGTTTTGCCCCTGTTTGAAACAGTCTTTATCGCAATCAGTTCTTCGGGGTTGTCACTCTTTGGCACATCGTCGATTGTATCCATAACCACAATCGGTACGTTTTTCACGCTCTTTGCATCCTCGGTCTTGCTCAACACCGAAGGATATGGACTGGAGTATACGATGTCCCTACCTCTAGGGGCCCGGATAATTATTTTTGCAAAGTCTGCAGTCGCTACAATTGCTTTCCTGCCAGTTCCAGCGGCGATTTTGGTTCTCAGCTCTTTGCGGGGAGGGGGACAAAGCCTTTCAATTTTAGTTCCCTTCGTGGAAATTATAGCCGTTAGCGCAGCGACCACCGCGCAGCTCGGGTTTTTCATCACGACTCAGAAAAGGAAGATGTACGCTACCGTCGGCACGGAGATAAGATCTGAGGGCGCCTTTACTCCAACGGGGTTCAGCGTTCTGTCGGGACGCGACATGGCTAGATTCGCAAAAGCGATGGCCGTCGGCATAGTAGTGCTCTATGCTCCGATAATCGCGTATTACGCCCCGACTGCGCTTGGAAATTCCACCTTGCTTTCATTGCTTGTAATGTTGGGTATCGCGATTGCTGAAGTCGTGATTGTCCAGTTTGTGCTGAAACGTTCTGCATACAGGTGACTCGTTACTTTTTCTCCCACATGGGGGCTGCGCTCTGCGCA
The DNA here is from genome assembly GCA_030036955.1 of Nitrososphaerales archaeon. Taxonomy (GTDB): domain Archaea; phylum Thermoproteota; class Nitrososphaeria; order Nitrososphaerales; family CADDZS01; genus JASHOD01. Next base: position 12,208 of record JASHSF010000275.1, on the reverse strand, counting down.
CGGTACACCTTGGTTCGTCGGTCCACGAAGCTCGGGTGCTCCGTGATGAGTTTGTTTTTGGCGAGATACTCAACCGCCTTTTGAACCGTGCGCCTCGGAAGATGCGTCATTGTCACAATTTGTCTCTGGTCAATGGGCTGGTAAGTCCTGATCACGAATAGGACAAACTTTACCGAGGGACCTCCCGATAGGTGCTTCTGGGGGCGATCAATTCCAAACGTATCGAAGCGCAAGCCCTGACGTTCCGACTCGAGCGACGCAATCGAGTTTAGAGCAATGTTGCCTAGATTCACGTCGGGACCAATTTCCTGGATCAGTGCAGCCTGCTGTATTTCCGTCGGAGCCTCGAAAATTATTTGCTTCGGATCGAGTCTGCTAGTAATGGATCTCAAAAGGCTCCACCGAACGTTTCCATTGTCGTCGTAAATTCCAACGCTTCTTCCGCGCTCGCGACCTTCGAGGATAACCTTGATCGGGTCGAGCGAAAGCGCATTTGCTATCTGAGAGATGGTTTCATCTGGCATAAGCTGGCGTGCAGGATCCTTCTTTCCCACGGCAACCACGTAATCGAAACCATGCTGGCGGGCAAGCTTTGCGAGTCGCGTTTTTTCGTCGTGGCTCAGATCAATAATTCCGTCAGAGATCTCTACGAGATCAAAACCTAGTCTTTCGGCTTTTCGAAGCATTGCTTGGGTTGAGTTTTGGAATATTGAATGCTCGAGTAGAGTTCCCGACATCGACACGCGGATCCCGAGGTGTCGGTAGTATTTTATTCTTGAAACCAGAGCTTCCTCCTTCCACACAAGGGGCAGACCCCAGCCGATCTCTACGATGTTGACGTAATCAGCAACTTGTTCGAACTCTTCCTTCACAAGACCGGACAACCGATCAATGACCATGGTTATACGATCTGGTTTTCTTGTACGGGCCTCACTCACTGTCGGTCACTTTTGTTCTATCGGGAATAGAGAGCGCCAACGCAAAAAAGACGCCTTCGTTAAGATAAGGATGCATAAATGGGGTATATAGTGCTGCCGATGCGCGTATCGTATGGCTTAAAGTCGCAAATTCCATATAATTTCGCGGATAAAGATAATGAATCGAATCGTGACAATTGGTATAGTCATTGTGGTGATAGTAGTAATCGTTGCTGGCGGACTAATCGCCAGCGGTGTTTTTTCGACCCATACGACAGCTTCAACCACGAGTTCGACTACAAGTCCAACCACAAGCACTTCAAGCACTTCTAGCACTTCGAGTTCTACAAGCTCTTCATCATCCCTGAGCACATCATCGTCCACGACATCTAGTTCGACGGGATTGAGCTGTGCTGGTAGCTCGGTAACGATAGGATATTATGACAACATTAACCACGGACCTGCTCTCATCGGTTTGTTCAACGGATCGAGCACTGTTTCGAGCACCGCGTTCTTCCAAAGCATCCTCGGCCCCACATGCACGATCAAGACTGACCTGTTTACTTCTGGTCCTACGGAGATGACAGCGCTACTTTCCGGTGCAATCCAGTTCGCATTTGTAGGTCCTAGTCCAGCTGTTAGCACATTCATAAACGACAATCAAGCCGTGCGAATAGTCTCTGGCGTAGCAAGCGGGGGCGCCGTCTTTGTAGTTGAAGACTCCTCTGGAATTACCAACGCGACCGCATCTGGTGGGATTGCGACGTTGAATGGAAAGTCATTTTGCGCACCTTCTCTTGGAAATACTCAAGACGTCTCACTCCGAACCTATCTTAACGAGAACAAAGTTTCCTACTCAGTTGATGACACCTCCAACGGTAATATTCTAACTCTGCTCGGCGAGAACTCTACCAGCTGCGCCGGTGCGTGGTTGCCACAGCCGTATGCAGCGCTGGCTCTCGCGGAGTACAAAGTCCACGTTTTCCTGAACGAGCAGAGTCTCTGGCCTGGAGGAAACTTCTCGACAGCTGAACTCGCAGTAGCCACTTCCTATCTCACCGCACATCCCGATGTGGTTCAAAAAATCGTTCTCGCAAATGTAGAGTCAACCCTATGGATAAACTCACACCTTTACCAAGCGGCTTTGCTCATGAACTCTACAATATACTCTCAAAGCACTCTTGGATTGAGCTCGGCCGTTCTCAACAGCTCTCTCGCAACCCTCAATTTCACCTATGACCCGCTCGAGAGCTCCGTCCAGGTCCAGACCAACCATGCATACGCTCTGGGCTTCATAGGCAGCAACGACACATCAGGACTTTTCGACCTAACCTACCTCAACGACGCCCTAACCCAACTCGGACTACCCAACGTCACCAGCTAAGAAAAACAAACCAAAATTCATCGGAGAAGAAAATACAACGAGCATGCAAAAAAACGAGGAAGAATACGGCGGTGCACCGCTTTCGGCTTACGCGTCAGCGGGGCAACCCAGTAGCAAAGTGCTAGAGATAGAGAACCTTCGCAAGGTTCACGTCCGCAACAACGGCAAGCAGCAAGAAGATCTCGTCGTAATTGAGAGCGTCAACTTTAGCGTCAACGAGGGAGAATTCGTTACGATAATAGGTCCCTCGGGCTGCGGCAAAAGCACGCTCCTAAACATAATCGCTGGGCTCGAAAGCCACAACGGTGGCGACATTGTAGTGAGGGGTCACCGCGTTCCATCCACCGGTCCAGACATCGTGATGATTTTCCAAGAAGACGCCCTTTTTCCTTGGCTCACGGTACTCGACAACGTAGCATTCGGACTGAGGAGAAAAGGAATCTCCAAGAGCGAGCGGAGAAGGATCGCCATGCAATATATCGAGCTGGTTCAGCTAGGGCATTTTGCCGATTCTTACGTGCACCAGCTCTCGGGTGGAATGAAGCAGAGAGTCTCAATTGCGAGAGGGCTATCCATGAATCCCAGGGTACTCCTGATGGACGAACCCTTTGGGGCGCTAGACTACAGGACGAGAGAAATTCTTCAGCAGCAGATACAGGAAATCCACGCAAAAACCAAGAAGACAATTCTCTTTGTTACGCACGACGTAAGGGAAGCGGTAAGTCTCGGGGACAGAGTAATTCTTCTTACGCACAGACCGTCGAAAATCAAGCAACAGTACGTCGTTGATCTCCCGAGACCGAGGTCGTCAGAGGACCCACAGCTACATGGACTAATCAACATCATACAAAAAGAGCTAAAGGAGGAAATCAAGTATGCAGGAACAGATGTTGGAAACGAAATCATCTGAACGTAGTGAGAGTAAGCCTCGCCGTTTCGACTACACGGCGGTGCTCGATATAGCCATCGGCTTCGGCCTTTTCCTTGCAGCTTGGCAGGCCGTTTTCATGCTGAAATACAAACCATCCTACTTGCTGCCGTCTCCGTACATGGTAGGGGAGAGACTGGTACAGCTTGCTCAGTCCGGTGCACTCGAGACGTCTACACTCATTACTCTAGAAAGGCTCGCTGCGGGGTTTTCTATTTCGATCGCAATTGGAGTTGCAGTCGGTCTCCTCATGGTGAACTTCAAACGCTTCGGCAGGGCGATGGGATCATTTTGTGTGGGTCTCCAGTCGTACCCCAGCATTGCTTGGGTGCCGTTCGCAATATTGCTCGTTGGTCTCAACAATGAGGGCATCATCTTCGTGGTCGTTATCAGCTCTGCGTTTTCAATGATGCTCTCAACGTATAGCGGAATCAGAAACATCCCGCCGATATACATCAAGGCCGGGCGCAACATGGGGCAGAGCAGGATTTCGCTTTTCAAGAACGTAATGCTGCCAGCGTCGTACCCCTCGCTAATTACGGGAGTTAGACAAACGTGGTCGTTCGCCTGGCACGCATTAATCGGAGCGGAAATCTTGATGGCTTCAATCGGGCTTGGCGCACTACTGGAGTTCGGTGCGAACTTTGCCCGGATGGATCAAATAATAGCCGCAATGGTCATGATATTCCTCATCGGCTTTCTCGTTGACAAGCTACTCTTTTGGAAAATCGAGGACAGAATCAGGACGACCCGCGGACTAAACGTGATCCAAAAGTAATTCTGTGTCGGAAGACGATATATCAGTCCTGACCCGAACCAGGACTCCTATCTTTTTACGAGTGAAGCCGCGCAAGATATGCAATAGTCTTCCGATGAGCATGCAAAATAGAGTATCATCTCGTAAATTCTACGCATAAAGCGGGCTTTAAACGCTCGCCACGGAAAAGCATTCTCCGCAAACAGACATGCTAGTTCTCGACGTTCTAATATTCTTCGCACTTTTGTCCCTCGGCGCCTCGTTTGTCAACGGCGCAATTGGTTACGGTTACTCTTCAATCTCAACACCTCTCGCGCTCCTCGTTCTAGTGAATAAGATCGTAAATCCCGCGTACGTTTTGCTCGAAGCAATGGTCAATACTGTCATGGCAATTATCTCGGGCAAGAAGAATCTCAAAGCGACTTTCAGAAGAACTCTTCCGATAATGCTTGCAGTCGCTCCCGGTGCTATTCTTGGAAGCATCGTGCTGAAGGAACTCAGCTCGAACGCTCCAAACGATGCAAAATTCATTGTGTATGCAGCTATTCTTCCGCTAATCCTTCTTCAGACAGCTGGAGTTAGGAAGGCAATAAAAAGAGAAACTACAGCTGGTGTCCCGCTTGGTTTTGGGATCGGACTGCTCTATTCAATTACGACTATTTCAGGTCCGCCCATTGCGCTCTTCTGGAATAATCAGGGGCTCAAGAAGGAAGAATTCAAGGCATCCATTGCGCAAGTAAGAATTGTAGAGTCATACGTAACCTGCGTTTCCTACTATCTCTTGGGACTTTTCAGCGCGACTTCGACGGGCTGGTTCGGAACCTCAGTAACACCATTGCAGCTCTTCGAAATAATTGCTCCGCCCGTTCTAGTCGGTCTGCCGCTGGGTGTGCTGGCAACCAGGCGCGTGAACGTCAACACCTTCCCGAAGATCGCCATGACTTTCAACGCACTGATAGTTGACTATGGTATGACGAGGCTTTTCAATACCCTGTTCAAGTGGAATATCAATCTAGTAAATTTGATATTTGGCGGAATAGCAGTACTCGCAGTTGGGTTACTCGTGATAGCGTTGTACTACTTGCCCACCGGCGAGAAGGAACCAATTAAGGATCAGATGGCACTTTATACTGTCAACGCGCAAGGTTTCCCACCTCCTCAAAACCCCTCTCAGCAAGAGACAAAGCCTTGACCAATAAGTGCCGAAGCTAACAAGTTTCCTAAGCCGAGCCCAGAGTCAGGCCAGGCACCTTCACTTTATTCTGATCCGATACGGATTCTGAATACATATCGGCAGTTCCTGTTAGTTATCTAGCTCTTTTCCCATAACAATTCCTGCATGTCGAGTATAACGCTTGAGAAAGCAACCGGCGCAGTCAAGATATCAAAACAACTATCCCGGAGGCTTTCAAAATTCTCAAGGTTGGCTGGATTCGAATCCGTCGATTCTTACGTCTCATTCGTTTTGAGCAGCGTCCTCGAGGAGATCGAAACTCGCGGTGAATGCAAAGTTTCATCGAGGTGGGCTGGTGGAGACGAAGAATCTCAGCCGACGATCAGTGAGAAAGAGCTTAGACAGATAAGAGAAGAGCTCAAACCGCTAGTTCAAGTAACTTGTTGATCTCGCGGCAAACACTGGAATTTGCCTGTACAATTTTCAGGTCAAGTTCTGAACGCTTCTAAAGCCTACAAAATATTTTTTACGTGTACATTTCGCTACTTTCCGAGGATGCTGAGGTCACTAACTCCGACCAAAATGTTCGTTATCTTTAGACGCCTTAGCTTCAGCTCTTCGTAAGTTTTGAACGCCATGCCTGTTCAATCAAGGCGAAGATTTCTCAAATGGACTGCGGCGGGAGTCATTCTTGGGGCGGCTGCAATTTACGGTGCATTCGACGTACTTGATCACTCTGTGACTTCCTCAGTTTCCTGCGAGGCGGTAAACTCTACGGAAACGTTTGCAGATACGGACTACTCATTTTTCTTGGAGCCGTACCAGACAGAAGTAAAGCGTCTTGTGAGCTGGCTCACGACGCCATGGAATGGCGCAGGATACGGATACGATTCCAACTTCCAGCTGATCCGAGGAGGAAATTGGCCAGGATATTCGAATACCACCGCGGTATTTCAAGCAGGATATCACCCTGGCATGGTTTTGATAGACAGCAATTTCCTGGTCGGAATGAGCTTGGACGAGTTCACGAAGTACACGGCGACTCCAACAAACGTGTACGCTACTTGCCGATCTTATCTCAGCAACACCGATTTTTTAAACCCGCAGCAACACGCTGATCCCCCCTCTGAAGTTTACGTCGGTAACGATAGAAGAGAAATCCTTCTCGGGAAGCTCTCGCCTTACTACGTTGAGGGGAAAGGACCTGTTCAGGCGGTGTACGAAACCGCATCCCAGATCTGGTATGTACCCGGTCACACTCTAAGCGATTCAGATCCAATAGTTACCGCGCTTCCGACGAATCCGTCTTCCAGTGAGAATATGGAATTTTTTGCCCCGCAGATCCTGTTGGAATACATGCAAGGTAACGTTGCCCAGGCGAAAAGCGATTTCTTGGACGTTACAGGAGCATGGAAATCAGGTTGTCCCGGTCAAATCGTCGCTCCCTACGACGGAAGTTACACGTCCAGATCCCTGAGCTTCACAATCATAGTTGCGCGATGCTGTGTTGACGTCGACGGCACTCCTTTCTGGCAACTTCCAGGTGTTCAGCCGGTTTTGGCTGAGATGATGGAGAGCCTCTGGGCCATTCAAGGGACAGATGGAGGAATTCCTACGTCTTACAATCCCTCAGCGGGCGAAACGCCTGAAAGCACTGGCGAGGCTCTATTGGCCTTTGATCCAAATCTTCCTGCGAGATTTGCAGGGGTGGCTTAGACTGTGATCGAATTTTCGGCGGACCTGTATCCTCGTACCTAAGAGAGAGACTCGACCAAGTACATTACTTGGCTTTAGATTCTCATCTTACCGGTTTTCATGAGTTTTTGAGTGACACTTCGGATATCCTTGTTCCGGGTCTCTTCCATATACCTGACCTGTTGCAGCTTGTAGTAGCTATCCGGCTTGAATATCGATGAGAGAACCTTGCCGTCCATGTCCGTTGGAACTTCAAGTCCCATCATGTGGAGTATCGTAGGTGCCAAGTCGACTAGGTTCATGTTCATGTTCATGTTATGAGCGATGTCGTCGCCCGACGCCACGAAGATTCCTTCCATTCTGTGAGCTCCTGTGTAGATTGGGTTTGGAGCAACCAGGCTCTTGTTTCCGAATTCAAAGACTCGCATCGGGTAGTAGAGCCAAGTGCTGTCGAAGTACATGATGTCCGGGGCTTCGTCGTAGAATGGACCCGAGTAGATCTTTTCCTTTGTGTAAATCAAATCGAACAGCTGGCGACCGGTCTTTTTGTCCTTGAAGTCTTTGAGCTTCGTGACAATCTCCGAGACAAGTGCTTCATATTCCTCTCCCCTTTCGACCTTGCCGTTCGGTTCCCTGCCCTTCAAGTTGACATAGATTGGTCCATAGTTACCCGCCGAGTACGCCAGCGAAGCATTCCAGTCAATGTCGTCCGTAGAAAGCGTAACTTTCTTCGCGAGGGCAATCTTTCTCGATTTCTTTGAGTAAGTGTTGGTCTTAGTACCAACAATGTGAAGCTTCTTCACCGAGTTGAAGAGAAACTCGCTCGTGAAACCCATGTCAAAGAGGGCTTTTCTCGTTTCGGTAGCCAGGTTTCGCTTCAATCGGAGATAATTGTTCTGGATGAGCCAGTTGTTCATGTGCACTGTGTAGTACACTGGGCCGAAGCCATGATCAGAAATCAGGAATAGGTTATCACTTCTAGAGAGTGTAGCCGAAATTTGCCCTAAAGCTTTGTCAAGCTCCGCGTAGACCTCGTAGACGAGCGGCCCGTACTCCTTCGCCCTCTCGGCATTGTATTTCGGATGATTCTTGTCGAGGTGGTGCCAGAGAAAGTGTCCGATGACGTCGGTCGCATCGTAAACACTCATCACGAGATCCCAGGATTCCTTTTTCATCAGGTACTTCAGAATCTCAGTCTGGTCGTGAGTAATTTTGTTAACTTCCTCAACTATCCTCTTTTCGTCGCCCTCCTTCAAGAATTGAGGGTTGGGTTTCAGGATGCTCGAGATACCGAGCTCCTGCTTGATCTCGTCCAGGATTTCCTTTGGATAAGCAAAGTCCCTACGGCTTTCCGGATAGGGAAATCCGGAAATCATTATTCCGTTTATTTTTTCAGCAGGATAGGTAAGGGGAATGTTGACGACGAGCGATCTCTTGCCTGCGTCCGACGCATAATTCCAAATTGCCTTTGCGCCTCTGTCGAGCGAAGTAACCGGTGTGTACTCGTAAGAGTCTTCGCATCTCTTTGAAAAATCGTACATTCCGTGTTTTGCCGGGTTTCGTCCGCTGCTAAATGAGCTCCATGCAACAGAGGATAAGGGAAGTATGGTCGAGATTAAATCTCCCGAGCTTCCGTTGCCAATGATCTTTGCTATGTTTTCGAGCTTGCCCTGGGCCATCATCGGCCTGATGATGTCGAATGTAGCGCCGTCAAATCCAATGACGATAACTTTCTTGTTAGGATTGGAAGTACTGATCATCGTTCTAAATCTCACATTCTTGCGATAATAAGCCTTCGTACATTGAGACGTTCGATATATCGAAACTAGAGGTACTTCCAAAAACGAAACCTTGGCCGTGGCCATGGTTCTTGTTTTTAGGGCGAGTACTTGTTCTTGCTTTCAATGATTTTATTCTTCATAGCCCGCATAAATTTAGACTGTGGATGTGTTGTCCCTACACAATATCTCGGGATCGGACAAGCGGCAAGTAATTAAATCCGACATGGTTTATAAATGCTAAGTATTCATCTGGTGCTCTGCTCGAACGAAGAAAACTTTTTTCTAGTTTCTTAGAGGCTGTCTTTATTGGCCATACCATTTATTCCCCTCAACCTCGGACTCGTCGGTTCCTTAAGCTTCCTTCTTATACTCTTGTTCCTTCTCGGCATAGGGACGGGTGGCCTCTCGAATGTTACAAGCGGCGGGGCCGGAGTTCTAACCATATACTTTCTTGATACATTTCTTCGGTTGACTATTCAAGGAGCGACGGGAACAGTCCTCGCGGCCTCCACGATTATCACAGGAATCGGAACCATCTCGTTTTACAGAAAAAAACTGATTGACATGAAACTTGGGATAACTGTTGGACTATCAGGAGTTGTAGGCGCGTACATTGGCGGCATTTATGCGAGCTCAGTCGAAAACGTGAGCTTCGAACACGTTTTTGGTGCGTTTTGCCTCGTCCTCGCCGCTTACACGAGTTTCATGTTTTACTCGGAATACAGGAAAAAGAAAAAGGAATCTGCTACAGTATACGCAACTGTTTCTGAATCTTCCGTACCTGACGTGAACAATCCAGGTAACGCTGTGGCAGCGAATCAAGCGAGCACTGTTCCGTCAGGCGGAATAGGAGGCTCTCCCGCACCTTCGGCTCGTGGACGCCTATCGGGTACTGATCCATTATCGCTGTCGGTCCAGATTGCGAAGGGAGTATTGATCGGGCTTGCCACAGGTTTGTTCGGAGTAGCTCTCGCAAGTTTGAGCATAGTTCTGTTCATTTTGCTTTTCAAGCTGGACACAAAGATGGTTTTGGGAACGAGCCTCTTTGCATCAGTTTTCAGGTATGCCGGAGGCACGCTATCCTATATAATAACAGGCAACGTCAATACGTATTATTTTTTGATCCTCGCTGTCGGCGGCGCAATCGGCAGCGTCATTGGAGCGAAGATGCTCTTGGGAGGAGGCACGTTTTCTAAGGACTATTTCGTTAAGCTGATAGTTGTGGCAATTCTACTCTTCATCGGATATTCATTTTTGACCAAGCATTAACGTGAGCTAGGTGCAGCCCGCAATGCCGATGCGCACTCTCTGCTGACGAATTCGTTGGTTTGTGCCCTAAAAAGCGATTTTACACCTGCAACGAAGCTAGGTTTTTGTTTAGATCATACCATGCACATCGAGCGCTAGAAGACAAAAAGTAATGATAAAACTGAGGGTCAATATTCCAAGAGATTTAACCCATTGGAACTAAGATCAGTCTTCATGGAAAAGAGCGAAAAATCCGGAGGTTACATGTACCCTAAATTTCGCAGCCGGTCTTCGACGCCTTCTTCCTCTTCCTTGGAGAAGACCTTGTCGCCCCTCTGGGGTGCTTGGCTCTCTTCCAGTTCCTTCAGAACGTTGTCAAGAACGTAAGAGACATAGTCGTCAACAGTCTTGAAGTCAGTTTGGCTAAGGCGTCGCTGGACTCTATCAACCAGCGATTTGGGTATGTGAACTGTTTCAGTTGACTCTGTGGTAGATTCCGTTGTTATTTTTCACTATTCTCTTGGCGCGAGTTACTAATATCAAAATTTCAAATTATATTGTTTTGCATTTTCGACTGCGCATTCGGACGAACCGTTGAGGTGGTGCTAATTTGAGAAAGAAGGTCACAGTTCCAAGGATTTTACTCGGTTATTTAGAGTTTGTGCAATTACCTTACGTATATTTGGCTAATAATATAACTATCGATTCGCGATATACTCCTTTCTCTTAGGGCATTTGCACATAGTAGCAAATTCCGATATATCCCGAGTAAAGAAATCCTGACTTAATAGCAAAGGATTCAGAGACAGTACCTGAGATCTGTAAGATGAAACCGAATCAGAAAAAGATGCTTGTGGTAGGCATTCTCGCGGTTCTTCTTGCGGCAGGCTTGGGATATTACATGCTGAATAGCGGAAATGGAAGCAGTCCCACTTCCCGGACGACGACCTCAACGTCTGCGGTGGTGTCTTCGAAATCTTCCAGTACATCAGCTCAAGTCGTAACAAGCACTTCATCGAGCACCCCCGTTCCCACATCGACTAGCTCGTCTCAGAGCGTAGCGACCACTTCGCGACAATCCTCAAGCACTACCGTCCTTGCGCCCTCGTCAACTACAACCACAAGCACTTCATCCTCAAGCTCTACTTCAAAGACGTGCACAAAGCACTGTGGCGGCGGCGGAGACTCCGATTAAACTTCGCAGCCTACACTCTGCTCTTTTTGTTTGCCTTTTCGCGAACAAACACCACAGGATTCAGAATATATCAGGGCTCAAATGTTGAAGGGAAGACCGAAAGCATTGTTCCCCGAGTGTTCTTTCTGAGTCACTTCCAAATGCTCTATCACGATGACCGAGCCGATGACGAGCCTTGAATCGACTTTACCGGTTATTGATATTCCAAACTGATCTCTAACCGACACCCACTTCTTGTGAATCTGAGCGACCTCTTGCCCCCCGACGGACATCTTGTAATTATGATCCGTAAAATTTCCGTAAATTCGCATGAGCTCCGTTCCATTTTGCGCGAGCCAGTACTCTTGGCCGATCAATTTCAGAATCTTCTTTTGAATAGAACCGAGAGGGTTACCGCCAGCATCACAAAGAGTGAATTCGTGCCGCAGCGAAATTAGCTTCCCGTCAACTGACATGACCTGTGATCCGCTCGTATCAGACACGGTGAATTTTGCAGGCATTTGGAAAAAATTTCCGTCGCCCTGACCGAGCTTTGTTCCGGAGGGATCCTCAAAGTCGTAGTGCTCTCTCATCGAGAAAATCTTCTTCTTCATGACAATGCTCGTTGCAGCAAGCAATGACGACGTGGTGTCCAGGCTCTGAGCTTGATTGGTGGGGGAGGATTGCTGCGGTGCGGCTTGATTTGGAATGTTGACAGGTTTTCCGCACGAAGAACAAAAGGCAGATCCAGGGATTAGTTCTTTACCGCAGTTACCGCAAAATGGCAAGTTTATTAAAACTCCGCTTCTTGTGAACGACAAGAAAGCGGGTTAAAGAATATTCCGAACAGGAGGGAAAATTGAGTCTAGGGGGGTTATTTTTTCATTCCGTGAACTGAAATCAGGTGCAGTTCGTAGAGAGCTTCGGCTATCGAACCATTCAACATAAGTGAAGATTGCTGGCCCTTGCCTGTTCTCACGGTAAAGGTAGATTCGGCGGGAAATTTCCTAAGCAATCGCCTGCACTCTTTGCAAGAGGCTTCGTCGCGGCTCATGCGCATTTTGCCTTCGCTGTTTTTCAAGTGAGAATTCCAAGTACAGAGTTGGGATCCATGTCCAAATAAACTAGCATGTTGCTATACGATACATGT
>JASHSF010000274.1 GCA_030036955.1 Nitrososphaerales archaeon | reverse complement strand
TAAAATGAAACAAGGAAAATGGCTACAGATTTCCTTTTCTGCAGAAAGATGACTGGGATTTCAAAAATGATGGGAGGCTATTCGTCGCCTTCGTCGTCAAAGTCTTCTTCCCAAGAATCATCGTCGCCATCCTCATCATAATCTTCCAACTCTTCGTCTTCTTCTGACAAGAATTCGTCGCTCCCTGAAAGTGCGACTAGCGTTAGTAATCGTTCACATAAAGTTTTTCCCATCAATGTTTTCGACGATGACTCCATAGACACAGGTACAAACCGAAATGCATGACATTGAATGCGCCGAAAGAGCGCAAATTCTAGATGCCGGAAGGATGGTTTCCGAAAAAGCAAAAACGATCATTTACCCGACAGATACCGTTTATGGGCTCGGAGCTAATCCCCGATCGAAAGAGGGCGTCAGCAAATGCTTTCAGATCAAGGGAAGAGACGCGAGCAAACCACTCCCTGTGCTTTTTTCTTCATTGCCTGAGGTCGGAGAATTCATCCACCTGAGTCAATCAGCTCTAATTCTAGCAAAGCATTTTTGGCCGGGAAAATTGACGATGGTTCTCAACCTTAAAGCCGGAATCAGATTGCCAGAAGGTGTCGCCTTTGACAATACGCTCGCTGTCCGCATACCAAAACACCCCTGCGCTCTGCAAGTCATCGACGCCTGCGGGGGAGCACTCATCGGCACCAGCGCGAATATGTCTGGCCAAAGACCCTTCACTAGTTGGGAAGAGCTTGAGCTTCAAAAGCTGGCATTCAACTCGGATTTCTTTGTCAAAGGATTTTGTGGCGAGAATTCCGAACCCTCGACAATAGTAGACCTGAGTACCGATAGTCCTAGGATCGTAAGGTTAGGGGCTATCCAGAAAAGGGAAATTCTGGGCTACTTGTCGAACACCAACAGTACTGCTTTCTCTTGAAGGAAGGTTGGGAACTGCTCCACGGGAGTGAATTCCGGAATGCTATGGTACTTTCTCAGAAATCTCTCCTTTTTTCGATCAAGCAAAATAAGCGAATCTTTGCGCATGGCTCCAAGTTCTAAGAGTCGTTTTTCGTGAGCCTCGATCTCAGCTAGATCTTTTACAATTCCGAGCAATGCTGCCGCCTTTGTCTCTTCTAGATTGGAAGCCTTGATTGCCTCGCTTATCTGAGCACTACAGGAGATCCTCATCAGTAGATCGATTGATCTGTTCCGAGCGAGTGGCAGCTGTCTTTTCCAATACTCTGATGCCTGTATTAGTATGCCGCGGGCGTGGTCTGGTCCCGCGATTATCTGTGGTGTGCAGAGCGACACTCCCTCAGGCAAGCGCTTTGCCAAAGATTTCAAGTCGACAATGCGGGTGAATTTGTAGGCGCGAACGAAAGCGGAAAACCGATCATTTTCTGAAGACGCTTCATTAGAGAGGAGATCGTTCCAAAGATAATCGATCCCGCTGAAAGACATTTTAGAGCACTAGGAATGCTTTTTCGCATAATCCTGTAATCGTGTTATGACCCTTGGGCTGATCTTGGATTCAGCTAGCAGCTTTGATCCGCCCTTTGCCGTAAGGGACTTCAGGGCTTCATACCTCTCCCAGGGAAAAACTATCCACGCGCTCGTTTTGGCCGCGAAGTAATCTGGCATTACCTTTGCCCAGGGCTTTATGAAAAGGGTCGAGACGATTAGCCGCGACGGGCGCTTCGCTGCAAGGTACTTCTTGATTTCAATCAGGCTTGCCCCGGTGTCTGCGACATCGTCGACCAGCAAAACGTTCTTTCCGGATATCGGAATCTGGATTTTCTGGGTTATCCTGGGCTTTTGCATCGTCTTGCCGACGTCGGTGTAGTATTCCGACCTCACTATCTGCACATTTTCAACAGACAGAAAATCGGACATCAAGCGAGTTACAACGAGCCCTCCTCTTGAGACGCCCACTATCAGATCAAACTTCGTGCCCCCTTCTTTCGATGCAATACTCTCCGCGAGCTTGAGCGAGAGGGAAAAGATGCCTTCCCAGCTCGGCGCGATAAACTTCAGTTTCTCCATAGGTCTTAACCCCCGTGGAACATTGGAATAATTGCTACCTCGTCATTTTCTTCTATCATCGCGTCGAGCCCTCCAACTATTGTAGATTCGATGCCGTTTACCAGAATCAGAATGCTGTGAGTTGGCAATTTCAATCCGAACTTTTCTTCGAGTTTTTGTAAAGCTTCCTCAAGTCTGATAGGAGTCGCAAGTGACAGATTCTTTCCGTCAATCTTTTGATCCGGGGAAACCCTGAACTGGGACATGCTTCCCAAGAATCGAATGCTTGCATTCTGAGCCAAATCCATGATCACTTGCTTCTACTCTTGCGTCACAACAACTGCAATTGGCTCGCTATATCGCCTTCCGTTAAAAGGCGTGTCCGGTTCCAAGACCAAAGGATTGGCGCTCGACAATATAGTTGCAAGCTCTTTTTCGCACTTTCCGATATCGTTTTGCTGGAGCAAATCCAACGGGAAGCAGACATTTACTGGCCGAATTAAGACAGTATGACGCGTCGTTTTGTGCGGGAACTTTTTGCCAGTTTGAGCAAAGTGCTCAACGTCCACTTTTTCAATGACCATAGGATAAATTACAAATCCGCCCGCATGCGATTCTATTCTATTCTCATCTTCAAACGTTACGTCTATCCCTTTTTTCGAGGCAAATTCATCGAATTCTGCGAGTTTGCTGTACACTGACTCGAGATCGTAATTTAGTTCCGAAACATACGACTTGTCGTCCGACATAACGGCAAGGGGTGAGAGATGCGAATCGACGTCCTTTACGGCATCAGCAGCCGATGTCTCTCTCAGCAAAAATAAATCAGTGAGCTTCGTCAGCACTTCGGGATCATTAGACGAAAAAGTTCGTAACCATCTCCCCAATTCTACGTCAGCGGCGTAGTCAAAACGCGAACAAACAGCAAAGTGCGCCCCGATTTTTTCAAGCGCAACCCTCCGGTGCATACCGTCCAAAACAACGCCACTATTTTTGTCAACGAGAATCGGATCTCTTTGGATTCCACTCTCCTTCATGTCTTGCACTATAGCATCAACCAAACGGGGGATTATCTCCTCGTGAGGATGCAATTCTTGCAATAGCAAGATCGAAAGGTCAAAGGACAAACCATTTTGTAGCTTGATGTCCATTCAAAATCCCACTCATTTCGCAGGAGATCAGTGAACGGACCCCGAGTGAACGGGTTTGTTACGCTGCTGCAGCTTGCGAGATTGTCTCTTGTTTTGTACCGTCCCCGGACTGCGTGGTTCTTGCATTTCGATCTGATGACTCTTGGGGAACAGGCTCGTTTGCCTCGTTCGATGCCACTACTACCGCTTCTCCGGATTCCCGACGCTCGGCATTCAGTCGCTCCTCGAGAAGGGATTCTCCAGGTGGAGTGCTTTCCCCAGTTTCAGCAGTTGAGATCGGCCCTTTTTCGCGGACGAGTTTTGTAATGGCGCCAGCGAGCTGATTTCGGAGCGAACGGGTATGAACAATCGAGACGGTCGCTAAAGCCTGTTTGTTCTTTTCAAAATCCGTTGAAAATAGGGTTGGGTATCTGTCGACAAGCTGTTCAGCGACACGCCGAATCTTGTTCAATAATTGATCACTGGTTTATAGTCACCGAATAAATTAATTCTAGCATCGTCTGAAGGAATATTTCTTTTCTTCCCACTGGAAGAGGCTAATTATGCGCTATTTAGCCTTAATGAGTTTTGCGCTCGCAGAAATTCGCTCGAATTTTCCGCGATAATTTCAGAAGCTTTCTCAAAAGACCAATTTCTAATCTGCGATACTCTGAACACCACGCTTGCCACAACGAATGGTGAGACGGATTCGCTTCTCGAAAGTGAGCCCAGCACGAGCGGGGAATCCGTCTCTGAAAGAATCATACCTTCGTCTGCTATTGCTGCTAGCTCAGACAATCTACCAGAAAAAATTACTGCAGGTCCGAACGAAACGTAAGCTCCAAGACTTTGCAGACTTGAAAGAGTATGTTTAGATCCATTGAACCAGTGGAAGAGCTTTTTATTCGGTAATTTGAACTTAGATAAAATATCGAGAATTGGCTCGGTCATTTCCCGCGAGTGCAGAGTCAACGGGAGTTGGGGATAATCCTCTGCAAGGTCAAGCTGCATCTCCAACAGCTCGACCTGCTGCTCAATTTCCCCGT
>JASHSF010000273.1 GCA_030036955.1 Nitrososphaerales archaeon | reverse complement strand
TAGAGCCGGAGCTAGCTATCCACTCTGGCACTCTCTCGGTGCTGATGCCGACCCCTTTCATATCTCTAAGAACGTCGGAGACTGGTCTATGCGTGGCGTAGAGGCAGTAATCGCCTTGGACTAATCCAGATCTGATGAACCAGTAGCACAAAGCTTCCTTTCCTATTCCGGGAGGACCTTCGACCAGTACAGCAGATCTGTCAGGATAGCCGTCGCTACCAAGCAAATTGTCTAGCGAGGGAACTCCGGTTGAGGCCAATTATGCAGCTGAGCTTTCCTATTCCAATAGCTATTGCAAACCTTTTTTCAAACTAAGATAAACTTTCGACATCAGCTCTCGTTTAGCGGCCTATCAGTCCTCTTCATATCGGGGGCAGGCGAAGGTTGGTGACCGGTCGGGATAATCATCTCCACCTAACAGATTGTCAAGCAAAGACCTAGCAGAACCCTAAACAAGCTCCTTACGATCCGGCAGAAGGATTATCGAAATCTGTTGCTCTAACTAATCCCGGAAGTCTCAGGCTGGCTCTGACGTTCACGAAGCCCGCCAGATGGAGCCACACCTTTAGCTCAGCCAGGATGTAACACTGGCGCCGACAGAAGAAAGGTAGACGAGCCTGAAAAAATCAGTAGTTCTTTTGGAGACTCTGGCCCTGAAATATTATCGAATGTTGCTAACAAGCCTCGATGCGAAAGAGCATCGCGAGTTCTTCTTATCACTGTGCGGTTTTCATCACTGTCAAAATTGTGAAGAATGTTCAACGAAGCCCGACATCAAAACCTCCGCTGGGAGTGTGAGCGCCGCCGCCCACTATAGGAGGATCGTTACGGAAACATTTGTGTTGTCTTCTTATTCGTGATGAAACGTATGGCCCTTTCCAATCGATTTGTGCATTGCAGTGAGCAGGGCTAGATCAATTGAGTCGATGTCCTGAATCTAATCGATTCAATACCATAACTCCTACGTGAAACTCGACCTGGCAGCGCCTTTGGAGAAAGGGATTGTTTGCCTCGCTCGGATCAAGGTTTTATCTTCCATAAATCGGTCAATCAAGAAAATAGATCACTCTAACTCTAAAACCCAGCCAATCGTCTTTGAATCTCGTCATCGATCCAATCCAAGTTATGGATTCGATTTTTTATTATGCCAAGCTTCATGTCACCCACTCCTTTGATTTTCCTTACCCAATGCGATACGCGTTCGGCCTCCAAAATATTCGCGCAAGCAAAAGCAAACATTGAATGGTTCGGAGTCCAAGTCTCTTCGTAGATCAAATTTGGAAGACGGGCGCGTATGGTTTTGTCCACGTCACTCTTTTTATCTTCATCCTCGCAATGGACGATCAAGAGATAGCGCAAACCTTCTACCTTGGTGAGATCGAACTCCAAAAACAAGAACATGGCATTACCATCATTCAGACGCCTTATTCTCCTGTTAATTGTTCTTGCACTGATTCTTAGATCTGAGGAAAGTTCGGAGACTTTTCTCCTGGGGTCTTTTCGCAACGCTTGAAGGATTGTCCAATCCGTTTTTGTCAGCTTGCCATCGAACTTTGGATAAGGGGCCGTCCATAGCATTGCAGCCTTCGCCCCGCAAATAGACTCGATTAGGGCAACCTGTCTTGCTAGTGTACTCTCACTTTGAAAATAAATACCGACAAGCAACCCCGCTTCGTGCAAAGGTGTAAGCGATATTATTCCATCCACGAGCTTGAGCTTTGGAATCGCTCGCGCGATTGAATCAGAATTTTTTGATTCCAAGTACACCATAGCGTCCTTGCGATCAAGCAAACTCGGATTCAGAAACAGTACATACTTTCCAATGACTCCGGCCTCGCGCATTCGCGCCACTCGTCTGCGAACCGTTTCCTCATCTACGGCCAGACGTTTGGCAATTTTCGAGTAGGGTTCCCTGACGTCCCACCTCAGAGATCCAGGACTGATGATCTCCTTTACGATGCCCCTGTCCAATTCATCGGTAAGTCGAGGCACGAGTGGCTTAAACGGACAAAAATTAGATAAATTTGTCTTAAAACCGCAAAGTGCGAGTAAATGGATTAAATTCGCGCTACTTTATTTGAGCGATCCGATCCGTGATCATGATGCAAGAAGGCAAGATGAGCGTGAATTCTGAAGATGTTGTCAAGAAATACGTCGAGGGTTTCAATCGGCAAGATGGCTCAGTTATGGAATTGTTCAGCAAAGACAATACTTGGCTTGATCCAGGCGCCCTGGAACCGGAAGGGGGATGGGAGCGCGTGCAAAAAGGATTGCTCAGCGCGTACAAAGTCTTTGATGGAGCCAAGCTCGAGCCCTCCCATATTGTAGCAAGTGGCGACTGGGCATGTTTCGAGGGGTTTTTCACGGGCACCTTCAAGGGAGGGAAATGGTTCGCCAACGGCAAAGAGTGGAACCTACCACCAACCAGTAGAAGAGTCAAGCTTTCTACAGCTTGGTTCTTTAAAGTCAATTCGGATGGTCTAATTTCCTACTGGAGCTGGTATTGGGACAATTTTCGATTTTTTGCTCAGATAGGCTTGAGACCGGACCAGATCGGAATGAGCCCGGAGCAAGTACGGACTGACACCCCGACTTAGCTATACTGTCAGTTTCAATCAAATCTTCGAGCTGAATTACTTTCGTGAAAACTGAGTTAAAGCCGAGAGAGTCTTCAATTCCGAGTATAACGTCGTGGCATATAGCGTTCTTGTTTCAGGGCTTCATGATTTTCTTTTACATCATGCTGGCTCTCTGGTATTACGCAGTGAATGTATTCCCAAAATCCATCTCCGAATATATGCCCGGAGAATCGCCTGCCAATCTCTCCACAATCTTGCTTTATGCAGTTTTTGCTCTCATCTGGCTAACCGTACTTGTACTTACCTCACGGGGGAAAAGTATGGGCTTGTTTGTAGGAGCTGTTTGGGGCCTTTTCGGAGTAGTGGGAGCAATCCTTGGTTTTGCAACGGGAATGTTTAGGGCACCGGACTTTTCAGACTTTCTTTTCTTCCCTATTTCTGTTGTTGGAATAGTTGCTTGCATTAAAGCTTGGAGAAATCAAAATCTCGGAAAATGACTTTTTTGACTTCGATATGCTCTGTCGAGTCATTAAGATTATTGGACGAGTAGCTTGGGTAATTTCGGCAGCGCAGCTGTCCGAAAATCTCTATGGGGGATGGGTGTTAAGTACAAGGATTCGTCGACGCGCTTCATTCAAGCACTGCTGAGCAAAGGTAAAGTGTCTGGTCTCTTTCTCTCCGTGGCAAAAGGTATCGATAGGCCATCGAACGAGAGCTGATGTCGAAAGTTTATCTTAGTTTGAAAAAAGGTCTGCAATTGATATTGGCTTCCAGTGGCTTTGCCTCTTTGGACAAACTCATCGGAAGCGATGGATATCCTGACCGGTCAGCCATTCTTGTCATAGGTCCTCCGGGTATAGGAAAAGAAGCTTTAGGCTACAGATTCGCCTACTCCGGGATACAGCAAGGGGAATTTTGCCTCTATGCCACAACGCTAACTGTCCGGGACGTATTGCACGACATTAAGGCATTCGGGGTCGAAACATCGGAAAAAGTTCCCTTTTGGTTTGCATCCGAAGGTGGTCAGATGAATTATGATGTCAACGACCTCTCAAGCATTTCCTTCAACCTGAAGGATGTTCTGAAGAAAAATGGTGATCGGAGGATAAGGATCGTGATCGATTCTTTCTCACCCTTTTTGATGCTGAATGCACCTGAAACGATCTACAAATTCCTGTCTCAGCTGATTCTTGAAATAAAACACTACGATGCCGTCCTATTCGGCACAATCGAAGAGGGGATGCACGTTCCCCAGGTAATCGCGGCGATGCAGCAGCTCTTCGACGGGGTCATAGAGCTAAGATTCTTTGAAGATGGTCTTAGACTGGTTCCACTTTTACGGGTGAGGAAGATGCGGGGCGCTCCGCCCGAAGCCGGTTATTACAATTTCTCGCTTACACGCAGCGGAATGGAGATCAGCGCCTATGTCAAGTGAAATTCCGTTAACGACGTTGATAGTGTATCTGGAAACTGCTATAGGCGTAATCATTCTCCTTTTTGCAGCCTACACCGCCTTCACAGTTCGCAAAGGGCTCGTCGTACCGCTGTACAGGAGCAGGGCGCTATGGCTCGGAGTCCTGGCAATCATTTTGGCATCTTTTCTCATATTTTTCGGAAGAGTTTACACACCATCTACATACCTCGTGGGCTACCATAGAGTCGTCGGATTTGTCTTTTACGCGGGAGTCGCCCTCCCGACTTTCGTAGTCTTGCTCGTTTGGATAGACCGGACCAATAGCACCCTCATTCGGCTCGACTACCGCCGGAAGGATATCCTCGGATGGAAAAAGGCGAGGCTCCTCTATTATGCAGACATTGCTCTTTTCGTGACTTTCTTTCTCATAGCTCTCGGTCCTGCGCCCGGCTTCGGCTATTATCAGATGAGTTTCCCTCACTCTGCAATGTCATTCATTGCCGCAAACGAGCTCGACCCGTGGTTGATAGCTTTGGCATACGGCTTGAGTGTGCTTGTAGTCGGAAGCATAAGGACCCACGACCTGACCCACAAAAATCATGCGAAATGGTTGGGCCTTTCCCTCGCAAGTTTGGTGCTGGCTCTTCTTGTAGGAGGCGGAAGTCAGCCAATCGCTTATTTCATCGCTATCTTTTTCGCATATTTTTGGTATCGAATGGCGAGGTCGCTTGTACCCGTCAACAAGCTGGACACTAGCCTCAGCATGGAAAAAGGAAGCTCAGCTGCATAATTGGCCTCAACCGGAGTTCCCTCGCTAGACAATTTGCTTGGTAGCGACGGCTATCCTGACAGATCTGCTGTACTGGTCGAAGGTCCTCCTGGAATAGGAAAGGAAGCTCTCTGCTACTGGTTCATCAGATCTGGATTAGTCCAAGGCGATTACTGCCTCTACACGACGCACCGGCCCGTCTCTGATGTTTTGCGGGACATGAAAGGGGTCGGCATCAGCACCGAGAGAGTGCCAGAGTGGATAGCCAGCTCCGGCTCTAGCATTCGTCTAGATCTCAGAGATCCCACTTCGATTTCGGTCAACATCAAACAGACCGCTCACAACAACAAAGATCGTAGAGTCAGAATTGCAACCGACGTACTCTCTCCACTACTGGTTCTGAATTCCGTTGAATCGATGTACAACTACTGGTCGCAGTTACTGAATGATCTGAAGAACCAGGACTGCGTTACGTTTGCTCTAGCTGAAGAAGGAATGCACGCTCCAAATGTTCTGACCACCATGGAGCAGATCTTCGACGGCGTGATAGAGATGCGCTTGTACGAAGAAGGGCTATCCATCACTCCGCTCTTTCGCGTGAAGAAGATGCTCGGTCTCCCGCCGCTTCATGGTTACTTTCGATTTTCAGTTTCATCTACAGGAATGGAGGTTAC
>JASHSF010000272.1 GCA_030036955.1 Nitrososphaerales archaeon | reverse complement strand
CATCGCTATCTTTTTCGCATATTTTTGGTATCGAATGGCGAGGTCGCTTGTACCCGTCAACAAGCTGGACACTAGCCTCAGCATGGAAAAAGGAAGCTCAGCTGCATAATTGGCCTCAACCGGAGTTCCCTCGCTAGACAATTTGCTGGGTAGCGACGGCTATCCTGACAGATCTGCTGTACTGGTCGAAGGTCCTCCCGGCATCGGAAAAGAAGCTCTCTGCTACTGGTTCATCAGATCTGGATTAGTCCAGGGCGACTACTGCCTCTACGCGACGCATAGACCAGTCTCCGACGTTCTTAGAGATATGAAAGGCGTCGGCATCAGCACCGAGAGAGTGCCAGAGTGGATAGCCAGCTCCGGCTCTAGCATTCGACTAGATCTCAGAGATCCAACTTCAATATCCGTGAACATCAAGCAAGCAGCTCACAACAACAAAGATCGAAGAGTACGAATTGCAACCGACGTACTCTCTCCACTACTGGTTCTGAATTCAGTAGAATCGATGTACAACTACTGGTCGCAGTTACTGAGTGATCTAAAGCAACAGGACTGCGTTACGTTTGCTCTAGCTGAAGAAGGAATGCACGCTCCAAATGTTCTGACGACTATGGAGCAGCTGTTCGACGGCGTGATAGAGATGCGCTTGTATGAAGAAGGGCTCTCGATCACTCCGCTCTTCCGCGTAAAGAAGATGCTCGGTCTCCCGCCTCTTCACGGTTACTTTCGCTTCTCAGTTTCAAGTACTGGAATGGAGGTTACACCATATGTCCATTGATATCGTGACAATAGTTAGCGAATTGGGCTTGCTAATCGCAGGAATCGTAATGCTATTCCTGATTCCAAGAGCGATAATTATCGGGCGGAAATTCGTCAGCCGGACGTTCAAGAGCCGAGCCTTTTGGTTTGCAGGCGTCATGATAATCGCCCTATTCGCATTGTTGTCTGCACTTATCTCGCTCTTGTTTAACTTATACCCCTCGAGCTCATTTTCTGGTCTTGGCATAAACGCCTTCTTGGCATGGGTCCTCGTAATGTTCGTTTATGCCGATAGCACGATTCTCGTCACGCTTGAGATGGACTTCCTTCACAGGAATACTTTCCACTGGAGGCCGGTGAGGACGCTTGCCTACGTGGCAATATTCGCAAATGTCTTTTATCTCTACGCCTTCATCTCCGTAACAAAAGCACCGACTTGTTCAGGACTGTGCCCTCCTGTTTACCTTCCGGGCCTGCCATCATGGGTCCCGGCGATTTTTCCTGGAATATTAGTGCCTGAAGCCCTCCTCGTCTTTATAGTCACATTCGGATATGCGCTATCCGCCGTTATCGTAGGTGCCCGAAGGACCTCCGACATGACGATGAAGAGACACGTCAGATGGCTGGGACTCAGTTTCTTGGTTTTCCTCGGTTTTTTTGTCGCTATGATCATCTCTCCTAACGGGAATCTTTTGCTCGCTTCTTTCCTCGTCTTGGTTCTTGTGTACACATTTTACGGGGCATTGATGTCTTTGACTCGTATTGGGAGGGTGGACAAAGTCGAGAAAGAGATCAAACGATAACATCAGAGCGCTGTAGTAAGCGCATTGTGTGTGTGGGACTTTACCAATGAAACCTCTGAGTTTTAGAGCATTTCTAGGCATTTAGGGCAGGTGGAGCAAAAATTGATCTTGATCGCAGAGTGTTTGCCTTCTTAGAGAGAGGAATAGTACAGATTGTAGGCGAACAGCTTGACCTGGTAGCCACTTACCTCACGATATGTAGACATAGGGTTGCATGACTGCGGAACTTTACGAACGAAATCTAGAGTCTGTGCGTTCAGGACGTCGTATTGATACGGATAAGTGGTGCAAATTCGTTAGTCGCAACCGTAAGTTCTATCAAAAAGGACTAGCAAGGTCAAAGCGAGCCTGTCGCAAGCAATAACTTAAGAAAAAGGCCAAACCAGTTGAGGAATAAGTTAAATATTCTCGTAATACATGTAATACAGAAATGAAAAAGCAAATTCTTACAGTCCGAGATGTAGACGAGGTTGCTTGGAAGAGATTTCGAGCCAGGGCACTCGAAGAAGGTGTCAAAACTGGCGACGCGCTGACAGAGGCGATGCAAGTATGGCTTGAGCAAAGAACCAATAATCATTCAAAAAGACCGGATCAAGGTTTGCTTCTCAAAATTAAGCCGGTCGTCATCGGGACTCGCAAGAAAAAGGTCCGGTGGAGCGAGGAGATCGACGAGATTGTATATGGAGAGAAGGGCTAGAAGATGATATTTCTGGATTCAAGTCTTCTCATCGCATTCAAAGTCGCAAACGACGTTCATCACAAAGAAGCAGAATTGATAATGGCACAAGTCGCTCATGGAAATTACGGACGATCATTCATTTCCGACTATGTTTTTGACGAAGTAATGACAGCTATTGTTGTGCGGGGTAAGAATCATAAACTTGCGGTCGACTACGGTAGTGAACTGCTGGAATCTGTCGAGTTGGTTTACGTCGGACCCGACTATTTTCGAGAAGCCTGGAACATATTTTCCGAGCAAAAGAAGGGTGATCTTAGTTTTACTGACACGACGATACTGGCCGTAATGAAGAATCATGAAATATCAAACCTCGGAACATTCGACCAAGATTTTCAGCAGATCCGTGGCATTAAATTGATAACTAATTGAGATAGCCCAGTTTTCCTCCGATCTATGAATATGGTTGGAGAACTGGTTCTCCGAATCGACAGCGCGGACTCTACCTCAACTATTATCTTCGGATTCGACTAGGAGTAAAGTGCCCTCAGTATCTTCACTGAAGATCCGGCAAGAGCCTAGTAGGCGACCCCCTGCGATGGATGGCGCTCGCCTTGCGACGTTGCAGTTATCGGAGATCCTGATCTTTAGCCTCGTTGCATCGCGGATATTGTTTGTGTTATCCGGAAAGACACATGGGGGAGCATGAAATAGAAAAGTTTCAAAGCTTAATGCGTTTTTAGCCGCAGAGAGAAAACAGATTTCTGGTTTCGTTATTGACTCGCAACCTTGAGCTCCTGTGCGAGCTCAGAGCTTGATGTCAAACGAAGACTTATTTTAGAGCAATTCTTTAGATGGGGAATCATGCAATCCAATTCCTCCATCGAGATTCCCTTCGAGCGTTTTGCCTCAAGGCGAGCGTACTATGCTTTTGACTTTCTTCCCAATTCCGATGGTGTACTCTATTCCTCTAATACGAGTGGTCAGTTCAACCTTTGGAGACAGGCACCGCCCATCAAAGTTGGGCGTGGTAGCAGGAGCGAGGCAGGCCCATGTCGCCAGCTGACTGGATTTGATGAATGGAGCGTGCGCAACTTCTTTGTCGACCCAAAAGGCAAGTTCTCGCTGGTTTTCGCAGACAAGGACGGCGACGAAAACTATCAGCTCTTCCTTGTCGACAACGAAGCGGGCTGGCAGAGAGAAGTCGTAATGAAACCAGGCGTGCGCAACCAATTTGGAAAAAGCGCTCTCTCGCCCAATGGAAAGTTCGCTGCGTATTCTAACAACGAAAGGAATCCAAGGTTCATGGACATCGTGCTGACCAGGCTATCTGATGGCAGGACCAAGCACGTTCTCGAAGGCGAGTCAACGAATTTCGTTGGCGAGTGGTCTCCCGAGGGAAGATACCTGACCGTAGCAGAAACCACCACTGCCATAGATGACTGCAATATTCTACTTCTCGATACGAGAACGGGCAAAACAAAAAGTCTGACCCCGCACGACGATAAATCTCTGCACAACCCTGGGCCCTGGGATCCAAAGGGAAACGGTTTCTATCTCACATCGAACGAAGGTCGCGAATTTTTGGGCATTGCATATATCGAAACCAAGGGCTCTAAAGAACCGAAACTGCATTGGATCGAAACGCCGGACCATGACATTGACCATATCGCACTGTCGCCAAACGGCAGGATCTTCGCTTGGGAGAGCAACGAGGACGGCTATTCCTTCATCCACCTCAAGGATCTTCGAACTGGCAAGCTCTTGGGAAAACCGATTTCAACCGGAGGTGTTCTCTCACCAGGATGGATCGAAAATACTAAGACGTTCAAATTTTCTCCTGACGGCAAGAAAATACTCTTCCTTCTGACCACCCCGACCCAGCCAACGGATCTTTATGTGCTGCGGGTAGCTGATCGAAAGATTACGCGCTTTTCCTACGGCTTCATCGGAAACATTCCCGAAAGGATTCTCGTAAACCCGAAGCTCATCGCTTACGAGTCATTTGACGGTAAAGCTATTCCTGCGTTCTTGTACAGGCCGAAAACTAAGACAGAAGGTAGCGACAGGATCCCGGCTGTAATATGGGTTCACGGAGGTCCCGAGTCGCAAGAGCAACCGGGATACCTTTACGCGGGCGCTTATCAGTACCTGCTGAGCAGGGGCATTGCAATCCTGGCTCCGAACTTTCGCGGCAGCACGGGCTATGGCAGATCATATCGAAGACTGATCCACCACGACTGGGGCGGAGCAGAACTCAAAGACATTGAGTACGCTGCCAAATATCTTCAGAGCACTGGCTCGATAGATCCGAATCACATAGGGATAGCCGGAGCAAGCTTCGGCGGTTTCACAACCCTCGGTGCGGTCACACGCCTCCCCGAATACTGGTCCGTAGGGGTGGATGTATTTGGACCGAGCAACCTCGTAACGATGGCAAAGTCCTTCCCGGAATTCTGGAAGCCTTGGGTAGCGGACTTTATCGGCGATCCAGAGAGCGAAATGCAGTTTCTCCTCGAGCGCTCGCCCATAACCTATATCCAGAACGTCCGATGCCCCATCCTGATCGTGCAGGGCGCAAACGATCCGCGCGTCGTCAAGAACGAGTCAGATCAGATCGTAGAAAAGCTGCGGGAGATGCAAAGGGAAGTTGAATACATCGTTTTTCCGGACGAAGGGCACGGCTTTACAAAAAGGAAGAACGAGTTTGTGACCACTAAGGCGGCATGCAACTTTCTTGTTGATCATCTCGTTGGAGAGAGAGCGAAAAAGGCGCAACAGCAGCAAGCAATACCCGCCTGAGAATAATTCATGCAACCCCAGCAGGAA
The DNA here is from genome assembly GCA_030036955.1 of Nitrososphaerales archaeon. Classification (GTDB taxonomy): domain Archaea; phylum Thermoproteota; class Nitrososphaeria; order Nitrososphaerales; family CADDZS01; genus JASHOD01. The sequence continues at coordinate 16,110 of JASHSF010000272.1, read as the reverse complement.
TTTTGTGGGTGCTTTCGAAAGCAAAACTAGATCTGCTCTACGACAACCTTAGCGCCTACATGCCAAAACCGTCCTAAGTAGGTAAGGACGAGAAATTAGCGTAACCCAGTCAGAAAACTGATTCTCAATCCTGATGATCGTCCTGGATATGTAATTAGCTCCTACAACAGCGAAATTTCTGTATGAAGTGCGGGGTGAAGCTCGAACCTAAGCGAACTATTGTCCGAACTGTGGATCAGAAACTAATTAAAATGGCAACAACCATGAGGTAATCGATTCGGGATTGTAATCCTAGTGATATGTCGGGGAACAACACCTCGAGTATCTCCTTTTTCGACTCTATGAACGCACGAAGATCCATTGTAGGGAGTTTCTTCCCAAATAGGAGGGAATCAGGATCGAATGCCGCAATTTGAGATTCTCTTTGATGCACATCTGCTCCTGTGTACAGGACACTGTCTCGATTCTTCATATTCCTTGGAATACTATGATTCTTAATCAAGCAGAGTCATAGGATACACTCCTAGCTCTCGATAGGAGTTCGTCATAACTTTGGTCTTCATCAGTCTCGAAGAGAGCCGTTACGTGAATCGGCTTTAGATTAAAAGCGAGAATTTTTCTTCCTCCAAGTAAGAACTTTGCTAAGAATTCTGCAATTCAGATTCATTTCACTGTTGGCCTATCCATATTTGCCGGAGCTTGGGAAGCTAGATTTCGAGCTTCTGACCGCCTTCCAGGATCACGAGCTTCGAACTTGGCGCGACAGAGCTCAAGACTTGCTTTATCTGCTGGGGATCTTCCCTCGTTTCAACCCACAGATTCCAGTGCATCGGTATGACAATCGAGGCTCGCAGATCTCTCGCAGCTAGAGAGAGCTTTTCCGAGTTCATGTAGTACGGTTTTTCTGGTGAAGGAATTTGCTTTCCAAAATTCAATAGTGCCACATCCACGTCCTCCGTATCACCGATCTCCTTGAAACGGTCGAAATAGGAGCTGTCGCCGCTGTGAAATATATTTGCTCTTGGTGTTTGTATCAGATACATGACCGCAGATTCTTCGTAGGGATCGTTAGCCTTGAACACCTTGACTCTGAATTCAGACAAGTCAATGACATCGCCATCTGAAACCTTGGAGATGGAGGACGGCGGAAAACCTCCCTTCAACGCCTTCTGAACAACAGAATCCGGACCGATTAAGGGAGCCTTGGTATTCTTGTTCAGCCCAATCAGAGTGGGAACGTTGCAGTGATCTTCGTGCTCGTGGGTGGACAGTATAGCTGTAGCCTTGTTAACACTCTCGGGGGAAAAGGGAATTGGAAAAGTCCTGCGCGTTGTTCTCGCAGGATCAGGAGGAACCAGCCAAGCGTCTATGTACAGGATCGCGTCGGACGATCGGATTACAAACCCAGCCCCAGAAAGGCTCCAAATGGTTACCTTCGAGGTAGTTTCCGAACTGTTTTCAATTTCTGTAAGTAATTTGCTTTGAGAACTGCTGTCCATTTTAGATGTCACCTTTTGAGCTCGTCACGCATGACTATTTGCCCTTAGTCGCGAAAGAAACAAACTCGTCAGCCCAATCAAGGTAGCTAGGTTGAGCAATTTAAGATAAATGGGGTTCAAAGCTCAAGTCCCGGAATTTGTCGCCTTGCAAAACTCGCAGGTTATGTCTGGGCTTTTGAGCAGGGGATAATTGCTTTGGATCTGAAATTCAATTGACGTAGACTTGAGAAACCCCAAAATAGTATGGGGATATTCGAAGTTCAAGAATGCCCGAAAAAATAGTCCCAAGCGTTACGCCCTTTGATGGATACAAAGTCAATACTCGATATCTCAGACACCATATCGAACAGCTTCTGTCAGATGGTGTGGATCTTGTTCTCCTGTGCGGTACGACGGGGCTGGGTCCCTCACTGTCGCGAGAAGAGAGAGTTGAAATGCTTGAGAGCGTTCGGGACTATGCGGGCAAAATAATATTTCACGTCGGAACCCTGAATCTTTCGGATAGCCTTGAGCTCGCAAAAGTAGGAAGGGACTATGGCGTTCGTGCTCTTTCTTCGCTTCCTCCGTATTATTTCCCAAGAATCAAGGACGATTGGGTTGTGAAACACCTCGTTCAGATATCCAACATCCACCCTACAATTTTGTACAATTATCCCCTGGCAGTTGGTTATGACGCGACCTCGGCAATTGCAAAGCGCATCCTCGAAGAAGGAGGAAACTTGGTGGGCGTTAAGGACACGCAAAGTGACATCGCTCACATGCTCTCGTACAAATATGAACTGGGAAGAGACTTTCGAGTATACGCTGGTCCGGATTCATTGATCCTCTCAGCTGCGCGATCCGGACTTGACGGCGCCGTTGCCGGAACCGGAAATTACGCTGCAGAATTACTCGTGAAGCTACTGAGTGAACCGGAAGCAGAAGATGCATTCGACATGCAGCGACTCTTAACTGATCTTGCTATGGTTTCTAGAAAATACGGACAGTGGTCGGCAAATTATGCTATGACAAAAATAGCCAGGGGTTATGAAGCAGGAGATCCTAGACCTCCTTTCTTTCCTCTATCTGCTGAAGAAGTAAAAAAGTTGGAGCAGGAAATGAAGACTATTCTTGCTCTCCCTGCCAACCGAAAATTTGCTTCGTATTTCAAACGTCTGAAGTCGTGAAATTGGCTAGGGCACTTTCAACTGCCGTTGTTCAATAGAGCTCGCGCATCGGGGAATTATCACCATGAACCAATCCGGTGGAGAATACTCGCCCGAGGAGGCGACAATTGCCGATCTTCAAGGAGTATTATCTAGTGGGCAAACGAATAGCCGAAAACTCCTGGAGCATTATCTCAGCAAGATCTCGACAATCGACCAGAGCGGCCCGACACTGAGTTCTATCATCCAACTTAATCCTGACGCTCTCGTCATTGCCGACGAGCTCGACAAAGAACGCACGGCAAAAGGGCCGCGCGGTCCGCTCCACGGCATACCGGTGCTGCTCAAAGACAACATTGCGACTGTGGATCGAATGGAGACTACCGCTGGTTCGCTCGCGCTTTTAGGGGCAAGAGCAAAGCGCGATGCTTTCGTGGCAACACGACTGCGTCGTGCCGGGGCGATCATCCTCGGGAAAGCGAACTTGAGCGAATGGGCTAATTTCCGATCCACCCGCTCTTCTAGCGGCTGGAGTGCAAGGGGCGGCCAGACAAAGAACCCGTACGTGCTTGACCGGTCACCATGTGGTTCAAGCTCGGGCTCAGGAGTGGCAGTCGCCGCCAATTTGGTTTCCGCTGCCATCGGAACAGAAACGGACGGTTCGATTCTCTGCCCATCGTCGAGCAATTGTCTCGTGGGTATCAAGCCCACCGTCGGACTGGTCAGCCGCGCAGGTGTGATCCCGATCTCAAACAGCCAAGACACTGTCGGACCAATGTGTAAGACTGTTTCGGACGCAGCGATCGTACTTGGTGCAATCGCGGGAGTCGATCCAAATGACGCTGCTACAATGAACAGCGAAGACAAGTACCAACGTGATTACACCCAATTTCTCGATCCAAATGGACTCGAAAATGCACGAATTGGAGTCGCGCGAGAGGTCTACTTTGGCTACAGTGCGAAATCAGACGCCATCGCGGAGTATGCAATAAAGATCATGAAGCAACGCGGCGCTACAATCATAGATCCTGCAAACATTCCCTCTGCAAAGAAAATGTCAGAGTCAGAATCGGAGCTGACCGCCATGCTCTTCGAATTCAAATCATCTCTCAATGCCTACCTCTCGGAGCTTGAAGTTTCGCCTCTGCGTACCCTGACTGAAATTATAGCTTTCAACGAAGATAATGCGAAACTGGAACTGCAATATTTTGGTCAGGAATTGTTCATCAAGTCGGAAGCGACAACAACTTTGGAAGATCCAAAATATCTGATGGCTCTTGAACAAAATCGCCGCCTGTCAAGAAGCGAAGGCATTGACGCGGTGATGGGACAGTATCAGCTGGACGCTCTGGTGATGCCAACCACCACACCAGCTTGGACGGTCGACCTCGTCAACGGTGACCCTTCATTTGGAGGCTCTTCGCAGCCATCTGCACTAGCCGGTTATCCTGCGATCACTGTTCCAGCGGGATTTTGCTTCGGATTGCCGGTTGGAATCACTTTCACGGGCCGAGCATTCAGCGAACCCGTCCTAATCAAATTAGCATACGCTTTTGAACAAGCAACACATTTCAGGAGACCACCCGAGTACCTGCAGGATGTATTCAAAACTAATTAGGCGATCTTGAGGCGTTGCTTCAAGATTGTATATTTTATAAACCAGACAGTTTATTAAACGAGGAATGGCAATCCATCCTTGGAATTGATCCTGCCTTGCAAGCCTCCGCGAAAATAAGGGAGGAAAAACTGAAAACTGATGTTGGTAGCGAACATGAACTTCGCTCAAGCGGTATGCTTCTTGCGAAGGTTAGAAATCGCAACATTGTAGTTTTTTTATTTGAAGGCAAAACCTTCGCAGTGGACAATAGATGTCCGCATATGGGGTATCCACTTTCTAAGGGAACTCTCAAGGATAGGATACTCACATGCCACTGGCATCATGCGCGATTCGATCTTGAAACGGGGGGAACATTCGACCTATTTGCCGATGATGTTCACACCTACAAGAGCGAACTAGTCGACGGCCGAGTGTATGTTACAGTACCAGTAGATTCTACCGGTACCGACCCCAAGTTAGCGAGGATAGCTCACGTTGAGCGGAAGCTTCGAGAAGGCTTGGAGCATTCATTGAACCTTGTTCTAGCGAAATCAGTCTTAGAAGAATCAGAATTAAATCCACAATCCGCTACCACGCGAATCCTTGGCATCGCCACGGAGTTTGGAACTACAAACCGCCTCCAGGGCTGGGGTCCAGGGCTCACAATTCTCACTTGTATGTCGAATATTCTAAATTGTACGGACGAGGATAACCAACTTGCTGCCCTTGTCCAAGGACTTGTTCACGTGTCCTCCGACTGTTTTGAGGAGCCCCCAAGGCATCCGCTTGCGCCTCTTTCCATGGAGATAATGAGCAACAGTCCGAGAGATTATGCAACTACAAAGAAATGGTTCAGAACTTTCGTGGATCAAAGAGAACCTGAAGCCAGCGAACGCACGTTACAAAGCGCTGTCAAGAACTTTTCTCGAGAGGAGGTAGCCGCAATGATATTTTCGGCAAATACGGATCACATTTTTCTCAACGGCGGACACGTATATGATTTTTCGAACAAGGCTTTTGAAATGATTGACAAAATCGGTTGGGAAAAGGGAGCAAGGACGATCCTGCCGAGTCTTGTTAGGCAAATGTGCCAAGCTCAAAGACGTGAAGAAAACGCGGACTGGCGGAATCCTGAGGACCTGGTCACACTCATAAAAGAGGCTGAGCTCCGCATTCCAGAAATTCTCGGCACGGAAAAAAGGAATCGGGGACAAAAGGTCGAAGGAGAGCTAATCGCTGACCTGGTTTTCAAGATGCTCGAAGAGGATCCCAAGCTGATAATTTCTTCAATTGAGAACGCCATTTCGACTGGAAAAATGAGCACTAGAGCTGTAGCCTGTTCCTTATCCGTTGCAGCTGCGATAAGGCTGGCGCGATTTCATACTCAGAACGAATTTGGTGATTGGATTACAGTCCTACATTCATTCTCTTATTGTAACGCTGTACTGCAGTCCGCGCGTCTGTTTGATGACGAAGAGACAATTCTCAAGGCAATTTACCACGGAGCAATGAATCTCTACCTCACTAGGTTTCTCAACATTCCAAGTGCAAACATCCCGCCAAAAACAGAAGCGCTCGAAAGCTCTGCTGGATCGAGACTGCTGAAAGAGATTCTTGCGGCAATGGATCATAAAGACGTGGAACGCGCCGCGCGTACAGTTAATCAATATCTACATAGCAAAGATGGGAAACGCGAATTAATTTCTACCCTTATTCACGCAGTTACAAGGGAAGATGCAGAATTTCACACTTTCCAATTGATCGAGGCTACCATCAAGACAATTGAATCATTGAAAGATCAAACCGCCTCTAAGGACGAAAATGTAGAAGAACTTGAAAGGTTGATTTTAATTGGGGCAACCCGATATATTGCAGCTCACAGTCCAACTGATCGGTCTCTTCCCCAGATCATATCCATCGCTCAACGTCTTCAGAGGGGCGAGGCATTGTACGGATAATAATGCCTCTATTACGCTAAGCTAAAGCTGGCATCTGGGCGTAACTAAAATGATGATATTGACAGGACAAATAGTTCAGGTCAAGGGAGGCGATCTCCTTGGAAGATGAGTACGGTGAGCTGCAATCTATACTTGATGACAGCCTGAGGAAATCGAACTCTTTCACCAGAACTATCATGCCGAAAACTCTGACAGCGAGCGAAGTTGTTTCTTTCATAAACGGGAATAGAAATGCAATCATTGCGACGGCGCGAAAGGATGGATCTCCCCACACCGCTTGGAATCCTGTAGCATACGTTGACAAAAAGTTGTATACCTACGCAGACCCGAGCTCCCGGGCTTACAAGAACTTTCAACGGGACGGGCGCGTGGCTCTTGCGATTACTTCTGGCGATAATGCGGTCTTCATAGAGGGAAAGGCAGCGAAGGTAGGAGAAGTGAGCAAGATGATAGATACACTCCTCGCAAAAATTCGCTCAGTCGTGAAAAATTGGATTCCGGACAGTTCTTTCAATTACGGCTCGCTTGCAGAATGCCAAGCAAGCATTTTCGAGATTAAGATACACAAAATTCTAAGCTACAAAGGATCTGAATGAGGATGCGCCGTGTCTACAAGAATATAGAGTCGTTGATGCGTTGAAAATAATTCGTGAATCATAATCTTGAACAGGCTTCCACTGTTACGAGTCGCCGAAGTCGCATTCCTTACGCCAAAGTCCGAGGAATGTGCCGAGTTCTATCGGAAGATCGGACTGGAAGAGTTTCCTTCCAATCCAGATTTGAATACTATCCACTTTGCAAACGTCGGTGAGCAGTACTTTGGTTTCGCCGCTGAGGAAAGAGGATTCTTTAGCGGCTATGAGGAAGAGAGGATTAAGGTCCCCTTGCACATTGCATTCGAAATTCCGCTAGAAAAAATAGATGACTGCATTGGCTATCTTACTTCAAAAGGAATCAAATGCAGCCCCAAAATTGAGAATACAGCCGGTTGGCACGGTGCCAAAAGAGCATATAGCACATATTTCTTGGATCCGCAGGGAAACATAATGGAACTATGGGCACCTGAACGGTAAACCGTTGGAAGGTAATGATGAATTATTTTTGCCGCAGCATGAACTATCAATTAGAGAAACGATGAATCGGACAATAATTCATCCATAAATTCCTTCGTCCTTTTGAATCTCCACGCTTATCTTCTCGAACTCTCTTGTTGTCATTTTCATTACAGGAGGCCGCCTTAACAGCTCCCTTACGGGAGGAATTGCTTTGATAACCAATTTGGTGTGGATATCACTAGCCTTCACGCGCTCAACCTCTATAATCTTTGCCCGCTTCCTCAATGTGGCCGGTTGTGAATGCTTCACCTTTCTTACCGACCTTGGAGTGATCTCCGACGGCACTCATATCCGAATTATAGGACCATCCGATTATCCAAAAGATGTCAGAAGTGGCGACTCGGTTTGTTAGAACACACGATGCTGGGGTATCTACTAGCCGCTAGACACTACAAGAGTCAAAGTTAGAGCGCCATAATAGTAATTTCCATCAAGCGAATAGAATTGCACTCCAAAAACTTGAGATCCACCGCTATCGCCAATGTTCACGATGTCGTAAGGGGTTGATGGAGTGACTGACTGCAAAACAACACCGGATGCTCCATTGGACAGAGAAACCGAATCAACGTACTCACCCATTGAGCAGTCTGTGCCGTCCGATTGTGTGCCGTATGCTAGATTGATGTGAAAATTGTAGGCAAACGATCTCGCACTCTGACCGTTTTGGGAGGGGCCGACAACTTCGACGGCAGAACCATCAGGAGTCAATGTTCCCATTCCAATGCCTGCCAGCCCAGCTGCGCTTGTGCTCCAGGATGGGGTAACGCAAGAGTTCGGCATTGGATTTGAAACGTACCCTCCTTCACCCCCGTTGTCGATCACAACGTTCACCTGCGTTATGAAAACGCAGCCAAAGCAACCACCTGATGATGTTGCAGTTGCCGCAGGACCAAAGTAGCCCGGCGCAGGCTGTCCAGCATTTGAGCTACCCGGGTCATAGAGACACTCTTGCTGTCCGTTATAGTTGCCCTGGTAGGTTCCACTCGGACAATTAAGAGGGCCCGAATAAGTCGTAGTAGTTTGCTGTCCACTATTCGCAAAAATCGAGTTTGGATTCAGCACAAGGTAGGTAACAAGACCAGTCACCACCATCAAGACACCGAAAACGGAAAGAGCGATAATTGCTCGCTTCCTAGTAGGCTTTGGATTACTCAAAGGTAATGGCCAGATTAAGAAACATCATGTTCTTGACGTATCTTAAGCTAAATAGCGCCTAGGATCTGAATTCCTACTTCTGCACGTTACTTCTCGACTCCGACTTGCTCAACCACAATCTTTTTCCAAGTCTAAGAGAGCACTGCAATTATCTCAGGTCATATAGAAATGGATCGAGCTAAAGCCTCTCTGGACTGGTCGTTCAAAGGGATGAGAACCCTGGTTTTGGAAGACAGACGCCTCAAAGTTTCAGTCTTGCCCGACAAAGGCTCGGATATTTTCGAATTGATCTACAAACCGCTTGAAGTTGATTTGATGTGGCACTCTCCGATCGGATACCGCAATCCAGCGGGCTATATTCAGAGTGGAATTGGGGCAGATGCGTTCCACGATTTCTACGGCGGAGGCTGGAACGACATATTTCCAAACTACGGCAATCCTTCGGAGAATAGAGGGACGAAATTCGGGCAACACGGTGAAAGCGCCCTTCTTCCTTGGGAATGTACAGACCTGAAAGAAGAGAACAGCGACGTCAGCGCAAAGCTCTCCGTTGAATGCGTGAAATATCCCGTCAAGGCGGAAAAAATAATCTGTCTTGATTCCACAAAAGGAGAGCTCACGATTTCTGAAGATTTAATCAACCTAGCCGAACAGGAGGTAGAAATCTCTTGGGCGCAGCACATTGCTTACGGTGAACCATTCATCAGCAAAGACCTGGAAGTAAATATTCCGGCCGTAAGAGCTGTAACCAGTACCTTTCCTGTGCCTTACTCAAGATTGACTCCAAACAAGGAATTCGATTGGCCAAATGCTCCTGCATTGGAGGGAAAGAATTTCGATCTCACCATAATTCCTCCACGAGACGAAAAAGTTCAAGAGGACTTTCCGATTACTCAGCTAACATCGCCCGAGTATACCTTGTATAACGCGAAATTCGATCTCGGTGTCAAGGTTAGCTGGAACAGGGAAGCATTCCCTTACCTCTGGTACTGGCTCAACTGGGGAATTCCTGACTATCCGTACTTTGGGAGAGGAAGAACACTAGCTCTTGAGCCCACAACGAGTTCAACAGGAAATGGGTTAGCTGACGACATCAAAGCTGGATGTGCAACGGTGCTGCAACCCGGCTCAAAAACGCATGGAGAAGTCAAGTTGTCAATATTTAGAAAGCGCAATAGCGATTGAAATTCAGAACTTAACTGGCATAGCCTTCAAAGAAAATTCTCGGAGGCCGAAAATTTGAATCAGAAGAAGGTCATTAATTGGTTGCTTGAGGAAGAGCAACCATCAATGAGATATCTTGCGCTCACTCAACTTGAAAAGAGATCTGAGAAGGACCCAGAAGTGAAATCTGCAAGAGGCGCGATTACTGATAGGGGTTGGGCCGCTGACTTACTAGCCAAGCAAAACCAAGATGGTTCTTGGATTTCTGCTGAGAGACTCTATGTCCCAAAGTACCTTTCAACGAACTGGATGCTAATTATCTTATCAGATCTCGGTTTAACGAAATCAGAACCGAGAATTGCTAAAGCCTGTGAGCTCTGGATGGAACGCTTTTCAAAGAAGGACGGCGGGTTCGGCATGGACGGTTCAAAGTCCAGCCACCTCTGCGTTGTAGGCAACACAGCTAGAGCTTTGGTAAAGTTCGGTTATGAGGACGATCAGAGAGTAAAGTCCGCCTTTGAGTGGTTCGTGAAGAACCAGGCAAAGCTTGGTGGCTGGTCTTGCTTTGGCAGCGGAAGAAATTTGGATTCCTGGGAGCCGCTCAGCGCCTTCGCAGTCTACCCTAGACAGAAATGGACAAAAAACATGAAGGAATGCGTAGAAAAAGCATCGGAGTTTTACTTGGAAAGAGAACTGCACAAACAGGGTGATCACTACGAACCTTGGTACCGCTTTCACTATCCGGTGCACTACTACTACGATTTGCTAGTAGGCCTCGACTTTATGACAGCCCTCGGTTACACCAGTGACAAGAGACTTGATCACGCGATCTCACTGCTGAAGAAGAAGAGACGGTCGGACGGAAAATGGAATCTCGACGCCGTCCATCCTGACGTCGAGGGAGCTGTTGCCCAATGGAACGCGAAACATCCAAAGCAAGCTCCGACGCCGTTTTCGCTTGAAACCCCGGGGGAGCCAAGCAAGATGATCACATTGACAGCCATGCGCGTACTAGACCGTTTAGTAGCGCAGAATTGAATTCAGAGACTTCTGGTCTGTAACGCGAGATCAAGTCCTCTGCTTCAATAGGGTAACAGGTTCTACTTCGAGAGTAGGATCTTCGACTCTGTTCACACGATGCTCTCTCCCTTTTTCGTGCTGCCAGCTGTTTAAGAAGGGCAGACGATTATCAATGTTGAGTACTGATGCGCCATTTTTTGAAATTACGCTGCGCCAATTCCAACCTTTCGTCGTATTCTGCGTCTGTCAGTTCTCGTATAGGTTTGTTTTGAAGATAGTTATAACGCTCTTCTGCCTTATCCGGACCCATGCTGTCAATTTTTTTGGCCAGCTCTGCGTGTGTATCCGCTTCCTCCTCCTTTTCTTCCGTCTCTGGCTTCGGACGCTTCAACGGTTGCAGCCTCAATGATTCCACAACTTCCAATTGCCTTCCCCTCCCCCACTTGTCAACTACTGATTTGAGATTCGACCAGTCAGAAGGTTTCATCTCACTGGGAAAAAGAATAGATGCGGATGTTCTATCTTCAACCACGAATCTTCGATCCTGCAGAAACTTTTGGAGCTCCTTTGCAAGTGCCTCGGATGGTAACTCTATTTTCTTCAATGCCTAAATGAACATCTGTGCGAAATTCACCCACATAACCTATTTATCTAAATCGAACTAATCAAAATGCAAGCAGCTTGCGTAAGTACTATTCTACACGCAGTTTTTCAGGATTCCTTTTATCTTCGACAGTGACACAATCACTCGGTTGTTCTAAATGAGCGAAAAGCTGCCGGAAGATACTGACATCAAGATTACAAAGCGCGCCTACGAAATTCTAAAGCGGGCACAGAAAGAGGGCGAGAGTCTCTCGAGCGTCATACTCCGCCTTAGCTCGACCACCCTCCTGGGCTTGCAGCGCAGGGGCGAGAAGAGAATACTCACCTCCGATGACCAACTGCTGGTCGTGGAAGTCGATCAAACAAAGTGCCTGGGAGCAGAGAGCTGCGTTGCACTGGCGCCACGGATTTTTTCCTTGGATGCGTCTAGCCTCGGCCGCGAACCGCTTGGAATGAAAGAAGTCGAGGATCGAGAAGTCGACGGCCAGTCGATAATCGACGCAGCGAAAACCTGCCCCTACCAGGCAATTTATGTCAGAGATGCAAAAAGAAACGACGAACAGCTGGTTCCTTAGATCTCAGCTGAGATTTTATTTTCCTAGAAGTTTATGATTGAATATCTATTACAGCGACCGCTTCGATTTCTACCAAAAGGTCCGGATGAGCTAAGCGGGTGACGCCAACTAGTGTACTGGCAGGCATGCGTTCCTTATCGCGAAAGAATGTGTCCCGAACGGCGCGTAAATCTTGCAAACGCGACATGTCCACGACGTAGTAGTTCAGCTTGACAATGTTACTTAACGTTCCGCCGACGCTTTCAATAGCTGACTTTAGATTTTCAAATGCTTGGCGTACTTGAGCCGTGAAATTGTCCTTCCCTACCAGGTCTCCCTTCTTGTCACGAGCGATCTGCCCCGAGATGAAAACAATTTTCCCTTCCTTCACTTCCGCCACGTGCGAATATCCAAGTGGAGAGTGAATCGTCGAAGGATTTACAAAATTTACGTTAGCCATTGTTGAACCGTTTCGAGCTCCGGTAAATTAGCTTTCGTGCGTTTTCATTTTGGGACGAATAGAATTTGAAGCAAACTTGCTTGTTGAATCGTTTCTAGAGCAAACGATTTATTCACTTCTTAGTTCAGTACTTTCAAAGTGTAGTTTTCCATGTTTGACCCTAGGGTAGAGGAGCACGCGAAAATAGTTGTCAACCATTCGTGCAAGATAAAGAAAGACGATTTTGTAGTAATCATGGGTTGTCCGGAAGCAAGAGATCTTACAATTCAAATAGTTAAAGAACTTGGTAGAGTCGGTGCCGACTATGTGGTCCTGGATAACGAAAGCGCGGTGTTCCGAGCCTTTCTTCTAGCTTCTAACGATGACGCGATTAAGCTATCGAAGCAAGTCTTGAATCTGTTTAAAGACAGCGACGTTTTGATCAACTTGTCCCAGGCCACAACCTCTAACAGCCACGAGCTTTCGGACGTTCCTCCACACAAGCTTCAGCTCTGGAGAACTGCGATGAACCCGATCTCTGAAGTCATAATGACAAAGAGGTGGAATATCACCCTGCAGCCGACCAGCGCTCTCGCCCAGGACGCTAACATGTCCTTTGAAGCTTACTCAGATTTTGTTTACTCTGCCGTCATAAGGGACTGGCAAAAGATGGAATCAGAAATGAAAGTCCTTTCAGAAAAGATGCAAACGGCGGATCAGGTCAGAATCTTGGGGAAGGAAACCGACATTTCGATGTCAGTCAAGGGAAGGAAACCGATCATCGACAGCGGCGAAAAGAATCTTCCCGGTGGAGAGGTCTTCACTTCCCCGATTGACGCGAGCGTAAACGGACGAGTCTATTTTGACCTGCCAATCATTTTCATGGGGTATGAAGTCTCGGGATGCCGACTGGTTTTCAAAGACGGCGTAGTCGTTGAATCAAGCGCTGAACAAGGATCTGAAATCTTGAAGGAAATGCTCGCGATCGACGACGGCGCAAAACGCGTTGGCGAGCTCGGGATTGGCATGAACAGAGGGATAGACAGATTCACGAGAAACATTCTCTTTGATGAAAAAATGGGAGATACGATACACATGGCAGTGGGGCTCTCCTTCGAAGAAGCGGGCGGGACAAACAAAAGCGCGATACACATCGACATGCTGAAGAGCATGAAAGACGGCGGCGCGATCTACTTTGACAGCGAGCGGATTTACGAGCATAGTAGGTTCGCTTGGGAAAGGTAGCGGGTTTGGAATAGAGCAAGGATCTTTTTACTTGAAGCGAAATCTATCGTGATTTAATTTAGGCACTGTGCTTTTGCGTGAATTTTCTAGTTCAATTTAAAGCTCTACTGTCACAACTTGATCCACATTCTTTTCGGAGCGATCACATGAACGCACGAAGGTTTTCCCGCGAGAGATTTCGTACAAGATCATTTCGATACTAGATCAAAAGAAAATTATCAAAGCTTCAAGTATCAGAAGCTCTATTGCTTTATACGCAAAAAAATAAGATCTCGGTTACACACAGGCGGGCAGGCGCGTCTTCGGTTTACCGTTCAGGCCTCTTTTTGAAGATTCAAAGCTTGCGCAGCGTATCCGTGAGCAAATTAATTCCTTCCTTGTCCTCGGGCGAAAGTATCTGGAAGTAAAATTTCGTGATGCCCGCCTCCACCCTGCTGTTCAGCTGCGATACAAACTGCGACTGAGTTCCGGTAATTATCCCCCTTTTCGAAAGCGAATCCGGAGTTAGAGTATTCGCGTTCACGCCCCTGTGCTTTGCGAACGATTCGATCTTCTTTTGCAGCTCGCCGGGGCTGTCGGCAAGCAAAACGGACCCCATGTGCGAAATTACGAGCTCTCGCTTGCTCGACTCTACGTATGGCTTTAGCTCCGCCAGCTTGTCCAAAGAAGATCCGAAAATGTTCCACTCGTCGACGTGCTTTGCGAGCGTTTGGACGACCTTTGGATTTCTCCCTCCGCCTATCAAGTGAACGTGTCCTTTGGGAGGTTTTGGGAAGCACTCTACGTGAGCCGAAAAGTAAGCCCCGTCGTAATCTATTCTCTTCCCGAGAGTCAGCGTCCTGATTATCGCATAGGCTTCTTCGAGCTGGCTCAGGCGAACCTTGACCGGAGGAAATTCAAATCCGTGAGCCTTGTACTCGTCCTCGTACCATCCTGCACCGAATCCGAAGCATAATCTTCCATTCGAATACGAATCCAGAGTGCAAGCCATTCGTGCAAGGAGAGCGGGATTTCTCCATCCCACTGGGCTTACAAGAGGACCAATGTTAATTTTTTCAGTTCGCGCCGCGATTGCCCCAAGCGTCACCCAGCATTCGGGCGAACCATTCTCATTCGGAGTTCCGGACGTGGGGAGGAGGTGGTCAGATCGCATGATGTAACCATAACCCGATCTTTCCGCGTAGGATGCAAATCCGATGATGTCTTCAACTTTCATTCCTTCCTGGGGTTCTAGCATCAAGCCGCAATCTTTGATCGAAAACAACGAGATTCAAATTTTTGAAACAAAGACGAACTTTTGAATATTGTGCGATGAAAGTTTCAAAAACAAGATAATAACCGGATAAAGAAAAAAGGAGGCGAGCGAATTTTGATTCGTTCGCTTTTGACTTTCTGTTTATGCAGGTACTTGCTGCATCATTCTTAGTTTTTGTTTTTGAACTTCGAGAAGTACCTCGATTGCCTTCGGGAACGGAACCGTGCGGTGAACTTCGAATTCCACGTATGGCGACCATGCGGCCAGCTCGGCAAACACCTGCTCTTCTGTCGCATTTTCTTTTGTGATTGCATATCCGCGCCCGCCTTCCAAGAATTCATGAACTTCTTTCAGTGAGCCGTCCGTTAGCTGGTGGCGCATCAGTGCAAGAAATCCTTCGGTCCGCTGAATTTCTCGCGTCGGATCTTCCGGTGGAGGTATCGATGAGTTGATTTCCCATAGGATGAAGTATTGTGTCATTTTACTTCAATTGTGGCAAGGCTACCGGGCAGTTATCAGCTTTGCGATTATTTTCAATGGTCGGATTCCAAAGTCAAATGGGAATACTCATAATACACGGCTTGCAATTTTTCAAAGGTTGTCAACAATGAAAGAATCTGAAAAAATTGAAACGAGGGCCGTCCATGCAGGAGAGCCGGAACCAGGAATCGACGGGGCAGTCGTGATGCCAATTTTTCAGACTGCAATGTTCGAGACTCCCGGTGGAGAGGGCTACCACAACGTAAGGTACATCCGTCTGAACAATACTCCGAACAGCCTGGCGGTGCAAAAGAAGCTCGCCTCCCTCGAAGGCGCAGAGGACGCCCTTGTAGCAGCAAGCGGAATGGCAGCTATTACTTCCACTCTACTCGCGTTTCTTTCAAAGGGCGATCACTTGCTCTCACAGGATTGTCTGTACGGCGGAACCCATGATTTCGTTACCCGCGATCTCGGATCCTTTGGAATCGAGTACGATTTTATCGACGGAAACGACCCGTCTTCATGGAAGAGAAACCTCAGGCAGAACACGAAGGCAATTTACGTTGAAGCGATCACAAACCCGCTCTGCGGCGTCGCCGACCTGGAAGGGATAGCAGAATTTGCAAGATCAAACGAACTCGTTTCAATCATCGACAACACGTTCCCGTCCCCGATCAATTTCCGTCCATTAGAGCACGGATTCGATCTCTCGCTGCACAGCGGAACGAAATATCTGAACGGCCACTCGGACATCGTCGCAGGTGCAGTAATAGGCAGCAGCGATCTCGTAAAGCGAGTAAAGAATCGCCTCGACCATTTCGGAGGAAGCCTCGATCCGCATGCCTGCTTTTTGCTACACCGCGGGATCAAAACTCTCGCGC
>JASHSF010000271.1 GCA_030036955.1 Nitrososphaerales archaeon | reverse complement strand
GGCGCGAAGATCGTAGAGAATGCATTCAAGGTACAGCTGATGGGAGGTTTCTCCTTTGTAGAAATTATTGGGACTTGCAGCATAAACTGGAAAATGTCTATCCTTGAATCGAAAAAGTACGCGAGCGAGGTTCTAGCCAAGGTATTTCCGCCCGGTCTTTACAAGGACAAGTTTGGGATTGAAAAGAGGTAAGACGGAATGTTAAAGACGCAATTGATTTTAGCCGGGCATGGGGGTCAGGGAGTACTGGAGCTTGCGAACTATCTCTCCTACTTTGAACTATTGAAGGGACGCCACATCGCATACACCCCTTCGTACGGTCCAGAGAGCAGAGGAGGGAAAGTAAAATGCTACGTTGTAGCATCAGAAGAAGAAATAGATTCTCCGATCGTCGAAGAACCCGATCTTTTGATAGTGATGAATATTCCATCCATGGATTACGTTTCACTTCTCCGAATGGGCGGCACTCTCATAATGAACAGCTCGCTCATCTTGGATGAACCTTCGAGGAAGGACATCAAAGTCGTGAAAATTCCTGCAACGGAAATGGCAGACGAACTCAAGAATCTCCAATTCGTTGCGATGCAGGATACCAGAATCGCGGCCAACTCTGTGATGTTTGGCGCTTATCTTGCCCTAACAGAGAAAAGGCTCGATAATGAGCTTGTGAACAGTGTCTTCGCCCACTTTCTAACGGATCGCAAATCTGTGTTCATACCGCTCAATCTCGCCGCGGTCAAACGTGGCTTCGACTATGCCCAGAGCGTTCTTCGGCCGAAGATCAAAAACGAAGAGCAGTATAAGGAAGACAAAGTAATAGAAGATTTGATAGAATCCTCCTACATCTAAGTCAAGATTCTATTTATTCTAAATATTCTCAATTAGTCATTGATAATTGGGAGGTCTATCAGAAGTGGCGCAGGGCTTGTTGAACGAAGATAGCCAAAAGACCAGAGCCAAAAACGGTGAACTACGAGATCAACAACTCGCTTCAAAGCTTCATGATCTGTATCGAAACATAGTGTCCCGTTCTGAAAAGGCACGAGATCACTTTCCGGTTTCAGGGAGCGATAGAGAGGCCAGCCGAGACAATCTGCTCGCGTATCTAGCGCTTCGCGAGAATGACCTATCAAAGCTTCAGCTATCGCTCGCCGATGAGGGTTTCTCCTCGCTCGGAAGGCTCGAAGCCCAGGTGCTTGAGGGCATTGAGCGAGTACTTTCGCACATGGACGTGCCTCCAATCGAGACTAAGCTTGTCAAGACGTCAAGTGCGACTGCGAGTTCGACAATTGCGGAGCGAAGTCGCATGCTGCTCGGCAGACCGCGCGAAGGTAGAAGAACGAGAATTATGGTTACGCTAGATCCCGCGACCATGTACCAGCCTGAAATGCTAGAGCAACTACTGCTTTCTGGAATGGACATTGCGAGAATAAACTGTGCTCACGACACTCCACGGGAATGGTTGATGCTGATCGGAGCTATCCGCACTGCTGAGGAGAGATTGATTCAACGGGGGAAAGGAATAGGGCGCACATGTAGAATTTTGATGGATCTAGCCGGTCCGAAAATTCGGACGGGTCCGCTCTCTCTTGAAGTTCGGTCTCTCAAGCTTTCCGTTCCGAAGGATCCTCAGGGCAGACCAACAAAATTCTACGAAGGTTTGCTAGATTGCGAGGCTTCGCTGACCGAAAAACTTCAGCTCACGGGTATGATGCCCACTTTTACAATTGCGATCAAAAATCAAAGCAGTCTCTCCCAGTTAGAAATCGGAGAGCGTTTGAGATTTGAGGACGCTCGTGGACGAGCTAGAATTTTATCTGTGCTCGAAAGGGTGACCCCTACCAAAGTTAGAGTTGGTCTCGCCAAAACTGCCTATCTGGACGAAGGCATGGAAATTGCATGCGAAAACGGAGAAAATCTCATTGTGGGGCCGATCAAGCCGCAGCCAGTAGATTTGCAAGTTAGAGCAGGGGATAAACTACAGCTTTACGGCGATCCCAAACGGCTTGGGAATCTTGCTTCAAAACAAGCGCCAGCTGGAATTAGCTGCACCTATCCCGAAGCACTTGTTTCAGTGAAGGCTGGAGACCGAGTTTTCATCGACGACGGCAAAATCGGCGCTACTGTCAACGAAGTCTCCGAGGAATACATTGGTCTTGAAATTTTCGCTCCGTCGGACACGAGTGCGTCGATCAAGCCAGAGAAAGGGTTGAACCTTCCAGATTCTAAAATAGGCCTCTCGGCATTGACGGCGGAGGATGTCAAGAATCTCGACTTCGTAGTCGAGCACGCCACGGCCGTAGGACTGTCATTTGTTCACCGTGTATCAGACATTCAGGATTTGAATATGGCTCTAAAGAAATTAGGGCACGAGGACCTTGGAATTATTGCGAAGATTGAAACAAAGGAAGCGGTACACAATCTTTCTGAAATAATACTGGCGGGATTGAACGTTCAGAAATTCGGCGTTCTCATTGCGAGAGGAGACCTCGCCGTAGAGGTTGGATTTGAAAACTTGGCTTTTGTACAGGAAGACATACTTTGCATGTGCGAGGCCGCTCACATCCCCGTGATTTTCGCGACGCAGGTTCTTGAAACGCTTGCGAAGAGTGGTCTTCCCTCTAGAGCAGAAATTACAGACGCCGCGATGGGAACTAGAGCAGAGTGCGTCATGTTGAACAAGGGTCCCCACATCGTCGAAGCAGTCAAGACCCTCTCCGGACTTCTAAGTGTCGAAGAGCGTCACCAGTTGAAAAAGAGACAAATCTTTCGTGAATTCACCGAGCAGTACGGAATATTCAATTCGAAAGAGCAAGTTGCATGAAAGATCATTGAGTTGAGGAATTCACTCCCTAACCAGTGAGGGTCAAGCTGTATTACGCGCAGTTCCCATAGAAATCAAGGGAGTGAATTAGAAGGTGAAAAGTGGATTGAAATCTAGACAAGAGCACGTAACCTCGAACACGAGTGGACAAGCGTCGACTATTCGCTGTCCAAAATGCGGAGCCAAGATGTTAAATGGAACTTGCGTAAAGTGCAAGTACTCCCGAAAGACCGCTTACAGAAGCAGGCGCGAAGCAAAAGAATTCACATTTGCAGGCGATTAGAAAATTCACCCTTCACTGTAATTGGTGATAGAGATTCCTAAAAGAGCTCAGCTTTGTTACGCCCACTGAGGAA
>JASHSF010000270.1 GCA_030036955.1 Nitrososphaerales archaeon | reverse complement strand
ATAGCTCTAATCAGATACTTTATGGGTGACATGGACGGTTTCTTTGACGCGATCGACCACTCCTTCGATTCCCGTTCGCAGGACACAATCATGCTCATGTATCACCCATTGATTGAAAGAGCCAGAAAGGATCCACGCTTTGGTCAGTTCACCGTCAGAGCATGAAAAATGAACCCTTTCTGTCCTTGCTTCCGATTGACTCCCTGACCTGCTTCAGTTCTTTCCCGGCTCTATCCCATACTTCGCTCACGACGATTGTTGTTTCAGTTCCTTCTTTCGTCTGGCGTTTCAAATACTCGACCTCAATTTCCTTCAAAGCGTCAAACCTCTCAAGCGATTGAGTAAATTGCGAATAAATTATCCCAGTATATCTGTTGATTAGATCAATTCCTCAAGGATCCCATTCCATCAGGAACAGAACCGCATCTCCGAGCGCTTCCTCCTCGTCAGTGTGATCATGCCCGCCGCTCACGAGTACGATGGAAGAGAGTCAGAGGAATATCAGAGTCCTTGCAAACCAAGTTTGATTGATCAGTGTTTGGAAGATCGACCTTCGCAAATTTATTGCCAAAGTGAAAACTCACTCGTTGCTGGATCCACTTGAATTACATCACGCCGGATGAAAGATGCAAGAGAGAATTGGATAAGGAAAAGAAACGCGAGGCAGAAGCTTGGGAAGAATATCTGAAAGAACTCCGATCGCTTTCTCCCAAAGTAAAACCGTTCGCGATGTGGAACATTTTCTTATTCAAACTCTATTCTTACTTCTACCTCATCGATGGAGCACTTCCTGGAGACGTAGTTTGCTGTGCATGGTTTCATCTCTTGAAAGAGTGGGTTTACAGCGGAGAGAAGAGATGGAATCAAATGGCAAGCGAAATTGGAGTAAGCATAAGTTACCCGCTCTCTTCCGACAATGCCTTTCAAGATATTATTACAGCTTTAGATCGCAAAAGCATGAGCGAAGAAGAATTGAATCAACTGACGGTGCAAGCCGTTAGAAGAAGATCCACAGTAAAGCATTTTTCTGAGCTCAATATTTGGACACCTGCAATAAGGGAGCGATTGGATCCGCAACGCCAGCGCGTAGTCGAAAAAGTATTTCTCTCGAACCCGAACTGAAATTTCTTGCCTAGACACGAATTCAAGATTTTCCCGAGCAAGTGTACTCTAGCGCCAGCCGACGCTGCACGGCGAGTATAATGTCGTTTAGATTTCTCCAAAAATTTTCAGTGCTCTTACCCCTTGAGGCGTTAATCTGACATCGCTTCTCCTTCCTCGAGAGGTTATTTCGATAAATTTCCATTCATGCATTAGCGGTGTCAAAATGGCTCTAAGTTTACTGTAGGGTGCAACAAAGCGTACACGTCGAAAAGGGGTCTTCGAGCTAAAGTTAGAGAATCAGAGATGCTATGGCCGCGAGCTGTGTGATGGAGTCGTAACTCTCGCGAGTCTTCAAGTCTATTCACAATGATTCTCGCTAGAGTATACTATCATGATAGTCTGGGACGATAGCAAATCATTAGCGTTATCTTGATCCTTATTGGGCTTGTAATTATTTCATATTGAATTCAAATGGCTTGCTCGGATGATGCTACTCAAAAATTCCGGAGTCAAAGGCATCGTTTCGATCATCACATCGTAATCGGATAGCGCGTCCTCTACCGCGTTCACGACTGCCGGAGTTGCTGCAAGTGTCGGTCCTTCGCCTATGCCCTTTACGCCTAAAGGATTATAGCTAGTCGGCGTTTCCGTCCTGTCTACTACAATGCGAGGGGTTTGGTCGGCCGACGGAATGAGATAGTCAGCGAGAGTAGAAGTCAGCAGCTGCCCTTCACTGTCGTAGACTATTTGCTCGGTGAGAGCTTGTCCGATGCCCTGCAAGATTCCTCCATGCACCTGGCCCTCAACGATAAGTGGATTCAAAACCATTCCGCAGTCGTCTACGGCGTAATACTTGAGCAGCTTCACCGCTCCCGTCTCCTTGTCAATTTCAACCACTGCGATATGCGTTCCAAAAGGAAACACGAAGCCCTTCGGAACAAAAGCTGTGTACTCGAAAAGAGTCGGATCCATTCCCTCCGGAAGCTTTTGCGGCTGGTAGGCTACTTTTGCTACTTCTGGAAAGGATAGGGCTTTCTCTCGAAAGTTTTTCGGAAATATCTTCCCGTCTTCAAAAACGAATTCTGAAGAGTCGTGCAGCCCCTGCACTTTCGCGGCGATTCGGCTCATCTTGTCTTTGATCCTCATCGCGGAAACCAAGACAGCGGAGCCGGTGCCTGACGCGGATGAACTGCCTCCGGTCACTGTGCTCCAGGGGAGGAGCTCGGTGTCGCCGTACTTCACGATAATTTGATGACGATCTATGCCAAGTACTTGCGAGGCGATTTGAACAGCGGTCGTCACGTGGCCCTGTCCGTGCGGATGCCCTCCGATCGTTACGATTACCTTCCCGCTGTTCGTTATCGATACAATCGCGGTCTGCATCGCTTCGGGCCCTGTCCCGGTAATGTCCACCCACGTTGCAATTCCGACTCCAATTAGCCTGCCCTTCTGCCTCGCCTCTCGCTGCTCGACTCTAAGCGATTCGTATTTTGACACTTCGAGGGCTTTCTTTAGGTTGCTTTCATAGTCGCCGGTGTCGTACGCCATACCAGATATTGTGTTGAAAGGGAATTGATCTTTCTTGACAAAATTCAGCATCCTGACCTTGGCGGGATCGAGCTTGAGCCGCCTCGCAACGATGTTCATGGTCCGCTCTGCAAGGTAATTCGCCTCGGGTCGCCCCGCTCCCCTGTAAGCATCTTGGGGGACTTTGTTAGTGTAAACGAAGAAGATCTCGAACCTGTACGCGGCAAGATCGTACGCATTTGGTGCCATTAACCCTGTAAAGTAAGGGTTAGACCACCCGCCGGGGGTGCTGTACGCACCGGCGTCAGAGATTATAGTAACGTCGAGGCCGAGGAGTTTACCGTCCCGACTGACGGCCGCTCTAACTTTTTGTTTCTGGCCCCTTCCATGCGTCATGGACATCAAATTTTCGCTTCTACTCTCGATCCATTTCAGCGGACGGTGCAGAAGCGTTGAAGCGTAGGAGATGACCATTTCCTCCGGATAGGCAAGCGATTTCGCGCCAAATCCTCCTCCCACGTCCGGCGCAATCACTCTGACCTTGTTGTCGGGCATTTTCAGAACGTCGGCTATCGCAGATCTGATGCCGTGAGGATCTTGTGTGGAAATCCATATTGTTAGAGCGTCCGATCCGGCATCGTAGCTTGCGATTACGCCCCTTGGCTCAAGGGGCAGCGGAGCAATTCTTTGATTGACGAATTTGCACTCGATTACTTCGTCGGCTTGCTCGAATACGTTGTTGACTTCTCCGCGCTCGTAGGTCGTGTGGTAAGCGACGTTGTCCGGGAGGTAATCGTGAACCTTTGGAGAATTTGGCTCCAAGGCCCGTTCTATGTCTTCAACCGCTACCATGGGTTCGTAGTCGATTTCGACGAGTTCGCCAGCGTCGCGAGCTGCGTTGGGATTCTCTGCAATAATTGCGAGTACTGCTTCGCCGACGTAATTCACTTCGTCCGTGGGTAGAGCCGGTCTCGGACTGTCCTTCTTCTCGCTATCGTCGCCAGCTGTCGGAAGATTCTTGATGCGCCCGAGAAGATCGCGCCCCGAGAGCACGAGCTTGACGCCGGGATGGCCCTCTGCCTTTGCTACGTTGATCGACTTGATCTTTGCGTGGGCGTATGTGCTTCTTACGAAGGCTACGTGAAGCATTCCGGTTAGCTTTATGTCACCCACGAACATCCCTGAACCAGTGGCAAGCCGAGGGTCTTCGACTCTTTTGAGTGGACGGCCTAAAATGCTAACCTGCTTT
>JASHSF010000269.1 GCA_030036955.1 Nitrososphaerales archaeon | reverse complement strand
TGCGTTTGCCCCCTTGCTTACCACTCGGCGCCAGAGGGACCAGCCTGATGACCCACCTCCTGAAATGTAGCGCGAGGCGATTACGACGTCGACTCCCTGCTGCGCAACCTTTGCCATCCCAAGCAAGGCTTCCGGCGGATGCTGCAAATCAGCATCAATTTCTCCAAGGTAGTCGGATCCCAATTCTTTCAAGCCGTAGGCAAAACCATCGAGATAGGCTGACCCAATGCCCGTCGGCTTTGGGCGCTGGATTAGTTTCAGATCATCGGAGCCTTCCATGTTGCGCTTTACAATAT
Organism: Nitrososphaerales archaeon; assembly: GCA_030036955.1. GTDB lineage: Archaea > Thermoproteota > Nitrososphaeria > Nitrososphaerales > CADDZS01 > JASHOD01. The sequence goes on along the minus strand of JASHSF010000269.1, from coordinate 4,306 downwards.
CGGCCGTGCCATCCTGACTATTGTCATCAACCACAATAACAGTAAGGTTCATTTCAAGAGAGGGTTTTGTCTGGTCGAGTCTTGAGAGAAGTGTTTGGATATTTTGTCCCTCGTTGTATGTAGGAATAACGAGTCCGATATTTTTTCGCATTTGATCAGTATTTTGAGAAACTACGTGCTGCAAGCGAGTATATTTGCCTCTACGAAAACTATCAATACGCCCGGATTTTCGGAATAAACATATTGTGGGTAAATAATGTTTGATCTTGTGAATGCTTTGCTTTACTTCTCGTGATGGTTAATCTAAGAGGCTAGAAGGGAACAACACCGAAAAACCTCTGAAAACTACTGACCGGGCCAATTTGGGAGACAAAAGAGGGGAGAGGCCACCAAAAGTGCTTTGATGGAACTCCAATACGGAGGGATGCTTTTTTTACGCGACGACTGCTTGGGCTCGTGAAGGCTGTGAGTTTCTCTTCTGAGACTCTGCGGCCTGTTGCTTAAGCAATTCTAGCTCCTCTTCAAGCTGAGCGATGCGCCAATTCCGGTCGATGTCTTCCATCTTTGTGCGAATTTCTGAATCTTTTTCGAGCTCCTCCAGAACGGCGTCTCTGTCGATAAGAAAAGCGATAACGCTGCTCATCGAGTCAAACTCGTAATCCGTGTCGTTTTCGAGATAATTTGTCTTGAGTGCCTCGGCCACTTCTTCCTTTACTCGAAGGTTTGTAGTTTCTCTCATGATAAGATATCTTGGAGGAAGTTGAGCTTCGTGCCTAAATAAATACGGAAACTTGCTCAATCTGAATCAACGATACAAACCTGAAATTCGATCAAGCAAGCTCTGTTTTTTCTCAGCTAAAGATCAGATCAAAAAACTCGGTCGTCGGTGAATTTTAACGAATTCTCTAATTCCGGTTTACGTTTGCGAACGAGCTCTTGAATCGAGGTATAAAGTGCATTTTCACGACTACGGTAGAAATGAGAATTGACAACAATGAAATTTCGAGTCCAATGTAAAAAAGATCTGCAACTGCCCCCGAGCTTGTATACGTGACGTTCCAGCTCCAGGGGAAGTATGAAACAGCAACCCCATAAGTGTTAAAGTTTTTCAGAAACCCGATGCTGTACAGCAGAAGCACGATTGAGCAAGCTTCGGCAAAAACTACACCAACTGTTCTGAGAAACCAAGTGTTTCCAGCAGTCGCACGCGCTGTAGAGTAATAATCCTGTAGGTTCAATCTCAACATTGAGAGAATGTTATTTCGACCTTGATCATTCTCAATTTGAGCATTTTCTTTCGCTGAAGTCGTTTCTCCTACCGCTGTGGAAGCCACTTGCCTTTCTGTTACATCTGCAGGCGACACGGTTGCCTCTAAGGGGCAGCTTACCTGCAACGTCCTTGGAGTGTTTGAGCTCGAGTTCCTCCTGGGTTGAGAGATCAATGTTGGTTGTGATTTGGCAGGTTGAGCGCTTTCCACTCTCGAGATTTTATTTTTTGGCGATATCCCGAAGGAAGGCGATCGCGAAACTCCCTTTCTTCGTTTTGTCTCTAGATTGTTAGAGTTGTCGCTCATGATTACAGTGAAAAGCGAACGGACTCTAGTATTAAATCCGAGGTATTTCAGATCTGAATTTGGAATCTGAAACGACTTTTGAAACTGGTTGACTTTTTACCGAGCTGCTACAAATTTCGCTCGCAGATTCGGCAAGTTAAAGATGAAGCAAGCATTAACTTGCACAGAGGAGGGAATCTGTTGCTCGGACGATTACGTTTCTTCATACCCATTGCCCTCGCTACTATCATCGTGATCGGTACCCTCAACTCAATTCCCAGTTCTTCTAATGCCGCTGGCAACCATGAAGCACCTCAAACGACGACAAGTTGTTTCTTCCTTTATTGTCAGACCACAACTACCTCTTCTCCAGATACCACTACCAGTTCTACGCCAAGTACATCATCTAATGAGAGCACTTCCTCCTCCACAACCGCAACATTCTCATCCTCCAACAGCAGTAGTTCGTCGACGACGAGTTTTACCACATCATCAAGCACCACAAACGCCACCAGCACCTCAACCTCCGTTTCTGCGACGTCTCTTCCAACGTCAACTAAGACAGCTTCTTCTAGCGATCAGACTACAACTATGTCAAGTCTTACATCCATCTCAAGCGGCACTACCTCGTTCCGCAGCCCTTCAACTAGTAGTATCTCCAGCAGTAGAACTGTAACTTCCTCCTCGAGTCTCCAACTTGGGGGGGAAGCGCCGACGCTTTTTGGAACTGCGGCTCAACTCAGCGTGATTTTTATTGTTCTTCTAGCCGCAATGTTCACTATCTTCTTCTTCATTGCGAAGAGCAAGTAGTTTTCGAGTCCTGTGCCGAAAAGGAAAATCTACATCGTGTTCAGCTAGATCCTCAATTGGCATAAATATCAAAAGCATCTTGATTTATGCGCAAAACAAAATGTTCAACCGCTGCGAACTAGTGATTAATTTCATTGGTATTTGCTTGTTTTACCGCTTTGAGTGTCACCTGCCATTGCTTTCAGTACTCTATTAATAGATATAGGGGATGATTTTTCAACGGCGGGCGGGTCCCGAATGCGAACTCTCACCGTTTCAGGCCGCCTAGGACAGGGTGCTCGTTAATGCTGCCGATCCTCTTCGGGCTAGTATTCGCCTCGGAGTTTGGAAATGACTTACGTGACTCTAGTACGAAGACATCGAAGTGCCTAGGATAGGGACGTCACTGTTTCGAAAGCGCTCACGTCGCTCGGGCAGGTCGAACCGAGGATTTGGGAACAGCCGTAAACCATCATTGCGGCAGGGGTTCCAGTGTCAACGTTGCTTAGATCTGAGACCACCGTTGATAGGCTGCTACCAGCCTTGAATGTAGTCGTTGACTCTAATCCCTTTACTATCCAGAAATCGTTTACGCCGGAGCTGCTGGGTGCAATTTTCCACAAGGTAGCCGTTACGTGTTCTTCGTATCGAGAGACAACTGCTCCCGATGAGCTGAACTGGGTTCCGATGATGACCCCAAAGGCTTCGTGATTTGAAAACAACGTCCATGTCGCGTCTTCCGACCGCAGTCCAGAAGATGCGCAGAAGCTCGAACTGAAGCATCCCAGATTTGCCGAAACCATCCAGGATATCCTTCCGGATCTCGAATCGGTTGCCATCATGCTAGCTTGAAACGCTGGCAGTTGACTGATGGATGGTCCCGCAGCGGAAACAGGTGTAACGCTCAGACTGGCGCTCACATCCTCCGGACAGGAGCGCCCGATTAGTGTTTGGCATCCAAATGTACCTGACGTTGCAGGAACGCCAGTAACGTAGTTGTGAATCTGTGTAATTGTTGTGCTCTGGTGAGTGCCGAAAAATATCGTGGTCCTGTTCTCCCCACTCGTCAATACAAACTGAGTGCCCGAACCAGCTAATCCTCCGTCCCTCGTAGTCCAGAGAGCGTGCAGTCTCTCAATCTCACGATATACAACATCCCCATTCTTGCCGAAATGCGTTGACAGGACGAGAACGAATGCGTTGTGATCGGAAAAAGCAGTCGCGCTCACTTGGTACGCAACCAATCCTAGTCTAGAGGGGCAAAAAGAAGAATTTAGACAAGCGATGTTTTCATCGACGATCCAAGCAATTCGGTCTGAACCGCTATTACTGCTGCCAGTGATTGCATTTGAGGTCAGACTCAAAACCGTTGACAGAAATAAAACAGGGATGACACAGAGTACCAGTATCTTTACCGCTTTTCGCATCACGAAAGCCTCCTTTTTGCGCCGCACTGGTGGAGACATATCACTGTCTTTAGCTTTTCCAGTGCCAATTTCGTAAGCGTGGATTCAAAATGCCTCTTATATCGAATGTCGAAAGCAACCGCTTTGGCTGCCCTTGAGTGAGAAATGATTGTAAAAACAGCTGAAATGAATTCGTTGGGAAAAGATCAATTGGTTCGTTCCACGGAGGCTAAATCGACTAATTTGAAGACATTCATGCGCTGAGCCAACCGGTTTTAACGCATATCTCTGACAAATTGCCTGCAATCGAGAAAACTGTTTTTAAGCCCTGTCTTAATCGCCTAACTAATCGCCTCAATAAGATAGAAGGGAATACCAAGATTGCTATTGACCGAAGCAAAGCCGATGAAAGAGTATACGAGAGCATTCATTTTCTGTCAGGTGGAACCAATGAAGGAAAGGGACGTTCTCGAAGAGCTCGTAAAGATGGAAGACGTTCTCGAAGCCCACATGATTACCGGTGAATACGACGTGATCGCAGTCGTTCAGGTAAGAAGG
>JASHSF010000035.1 GCA_030036955.1 Nitrososphaerales archaeon | reverse complement strand
CGCAGCTGCGGCAAGTATAGATTTATCTGGTGATTACCGAATTTCGATTCAGGATTCTGCTGGCAGTTAAGTCCAGCGGGCAGTGTATTCGAAATGGACAAAGATATTTTTTACATCAGCCTATTCATGATATTGGTCGGTATAGCCGGTCAATTAGCCTGGTACTTCTTCGGCGGAATAGCCTGTCCCGTCAGCGGGGGACAACCATACCTGTTCAACATACCGTGCAATCCGAATGCAACTGCCGCTTCATTTCAGGAAATGCAAAACGTTTCCGGGCTCATGATGCTCATAGGATTCGTTCTACTTCCAGCGGGTCTCTTCAAGGATGGGATGCCTTCTCCCGGACGGGGTGCCAAGGTATTCATCGGCGTTGTGTTGATCTTGCTCGCGGGTCTGACTTTCACTGTATACGTGAATCTTCCTCATCCTGTGGGCGTGACTGCCACGCCGCAGAGCTTTGTCACAATTCTTCCCGGTTCTGGAGTAAATAGAACCGGTCAGCCCGGCGTCACGTATTCGCCAAGGGTAATCACAGTTGTTATCGGAATTAACAACACAGTACAGTGGAAGAATACAGATAGCGCTCTCCACTCTGTGACACCTCTTGCCACGGATCCAGTTACTTCCTTCGGATGCATATGCAACGTTAATCCGAGCGGCACAAGTGGTGACACATTCGTCTACACCTTCACCACTCCGGGAACCTACTACTACCACTGTGTCTATCATAGTTGGATGATGGGCGAGGTAATAGTCAAAAACTAGCCAGTTTGGGAATCGTGCCTCTTCGATCCTAAATGCTTAAGCTGGTTCGCTCTCGCGGAGTTTCCGCCTCAAGACTTTGCCAATGAGCGACTTTGGTAGATCGTCCCGGAATTCGATGATTTTCGGAACCTTGTAAGGGGCAATCTGCTCGCGGACGTACGCCCTAATCTCATCTTCGCTAACCTTTCCTTTTTGATCCTCCTTCAGCACGACGAATGCCTTAACCGTCTCGCCCCTGTACTCATCCCTAATCCCGACCACGGCAGCTTCCTTCACAGCAGGATGAGAAAAGAGTACGTCTTCGACTTCTCGAGGCCACACCTTAAAGCCCGACGCGTCGATCATGTCCTTCTTCCTGTCAACGATGTAGAAGAATCCGTCATCGTCTTCCCACGCAATGTCGCCCGTCAGAAGCCATCCGTCCTTCAACACGCGATCTGTCTCGCTTTTGCTGTTCCAATAGCCCTTCATTACCTGGGGGCCCTTTACCGAAAGCTCGCCGACTTCGCCTAGTGAGACAATCCTCGATCCTGTGTCAAGATCTACGATTCTCGCATCGGTGTCAGGGAGAGGAAGTCCGATCGAGCCAGCTCTCGCAGGCGCGTCGCGGCGCAAAATGTTACTGTGAGTGACTGGACTGGCTTCAGTTAGGCCGTACCCTTCGACGAGATTTCCGCCCGTGAGTTCGTTGAATCTTTTCTGCACTTCCGCTGGCAGTGGCGCGGCACCCGAGACGCAGTTCTTTATCGTGGAAAGGGAATACTTTCCAAGGTCAGGGTGGTGAATCAGAGCTACGTACATCGTCGGAACCCCTGGAAAGACGCTCACCTTTTCTTTGTCAATAGTTTCGAGCACTTCTTTCGGATTGAATGAAGGGAGAATGATAACTGTTGTTCCGGCGTAGATCGAACATAGGAGAGCCCCGGTCAGACCGTAAATGTGGAAGAATGGAATTGCAGCCAGCATTATGTCCTTTTCAGATAGTCTCGTCCAAACCGCGGAGGCCACGGCGTTTGACATCAAATTGTAGTGAGTGAGCATAGCCCCCTTCGACGTGCCAGTGGTTCCGCCTGTGTACTGGATGACGGCGAGATCCTCCTTGATATCGATCGATAGCGCAGAAGTATTCGGCTCGTCTCTTTTTTGCTTGCTCAAAAAGCCAGAGAGATAAATCGTATTAACTGTCTCGATCGTCTTGACTTTTCTGACCGGACCGGCAAGCGCTCGCTTCAGAGGCGGTAGATAGTCCGTAACTGAGGTTACGAGTACATGCTCTAAACTCGGAACTTTTGATCTTGCTTTCTCGAACTCTGAGTAAAAATTGTTCTTTCCAACTTCGTTGTTAAGAAGCACGATCGCCTTTGTGCCCGAATCTTTAAGCTGGAATTCAATTTCCCTTTCTCTGTAAAGAGGGTTGAAGGGAACGACCGTTGCCCTAGCTTTCAAAGCCCCAAAAAGGCAAAATGCAAATTGCGGAACGTTCGGCAGCATGATTGCCACTTTATCTCCTCTAGAAATTCCAAGAGAGACCAGGCCGTTAGCAAATTGGTTTGCCAGATCGTTCAGTTCTCGGAAGGTTATTTTTCTGCCAAGGTAGCTTATTGCGGTCTTGTTCGGATGCTTGGCGACTGCTTGAATCAGCAGCTCGAAAAGTGGCTCTTTAGGATAATCTATCGATGCAGGAATATCACTTGGGTAGAATTTCAGCCAGGGTTTGCTTGATTCTTTGCTCCGATCCGTTTCCGGCGCGCTTTCCAAGACGAAAAATGGTTCCTCCAACAATATTTTAATCTTCGCGCACTGGCAAAGTGAAATTCTCCCCCGTGGTCTATGTGCTTAATACGCTGAAAGTAGCATTGATTCCTCAATGAAGAACGTTTACGTTTTGAGCGCAGCGATGTCGAAGTACGGCAAGTCTCCGCTATCGGCTCGCGAGCTTGCGCTTGAAGCTTCACGAAAAGCAATTGAAAAGGCGGGGATAACTCCGAGCGACGTGCAGGGCGGATTCGTCGCCAACGCGTTTTCACTGTCCGAAAAGCAGGGGCACCTCGGACCAATAGTAATGTCGGGGCTCGGAATTCCGGACGTGCCCGCCTCCACCATAGAGTCGGCATGTTCTAGCGGCGCCTCCGCGATCAGGGAAGCGTGGATCAATATCCTCGCCGGAATCTACGATTGCATGCTTGTTGTAGGGGTAGAAAGGGTCAGCCAGCTCGACACGATAACCGCCACCACCTACTTTTCCTTTGGCTCCGATTACGTATTCGAGGGCGCGTGCGGCGCTTCCTTTCCTGGCCTCTACGGTTCCATTGCTCGGGCGCACATGACAAAGTACGGAACCCGCGAAGAAGAGCTCGCGAGTGTAGCGGTGAAGAACCACGATAACGCCCTAAAGAATCCGAACGCGCACCTCCACAAAAAGATCACGATCGACGACGTAATGAAATCGCCCGTTGTTGCTAGCCCCCTAAAGCTCTACGACGCCTGCCCCTTTTCTGATGGAGCGGCCGCTGCTATAATCTGCTCGGAAGAATTTCTAAAGCGCTTGAATGGCGGAAAACCCGAGGGAGTCATCAAAATTCTTGCTTCCGGCAGAGCTGGCGGAACTGGGGCGCTTCACCAGAGGCCGGATCTCACTACGTTGAAAGCAGCGGTGCTGGCTGGGCGGGAGGCTTTCAAGATGGCGTCGCTTACCCCGAAAGACATTGACTTTGCCGAAGTTCACGATTGTTTCACTATTGCAGAGCTAGTCGCTCTCGAAGATCTGGGTTTCTTCCCACGTGGCGAAGCTGCGAAGGCAACGCTTGAAGGCCGGACAACTCTCAAAGGAGAGATTCCGATCAACCCTTCAGGCGGTCTGAAAGCCAAGGGCCATCCCGTCGGGGCCACGGGTGTTGGCCAAGTGGTTGAAGTGTACGAGCAGCTGAACCACAAGGCGGGCGAAAGACAGGTGAGCGACGCGCGTATTGCCCTAACTCACAACGTCGGAGCAACCGGCGGAAGCTGCGGAGTTCACATATTTTCCTCCTTCGATTGACATCAAAAGGACGTGAATTCAAATGTCAGAAGCAGCAACTCAAATCAGCCCTTCAAAAAATCTCACTATCAAGGAATTCAACGAAGACATCAGGCAGGGAAAAATAGAAGGTTACACGTGCGAAAACTGCGGCCACAAACAGATCGACATCAACGAATTTTGCTCCTCGTGTCAGAGCCCAAAACTTCGCAAGTTGGAGTTCAGCAGCGAGGGAAAGGTCGTCACCTATACGATCCAGCTGGTAGCCCCCGAACAGTTCATAAACGAAGTGCCTTACGCCTGGGTGATAGTCGAGCTCGACGAAGGACCGAGAATAACGGGCTGGATTCCCTTCATTTCGAAATCTTCAGAACTTCCGGTGGGTCAGAGAGTGCGCTTCAAGAAATCTTATCTGCCGGGTATTGTCTTTGAAAAGATCTAATCTACTTGCGATAGCGAGAAATAGACGAGACGCTTCGTCGAAACTATGCTTTACGTAAGAAAGGTTGGCGTCATGGGAGCTGGCGCGATGGGCGCCCAGATCGCAGAAATCATGGCAATGAACGGCTACGACGTTTATCTCAAGGACGTTTCGAGAGACCTCGTCGAAAGAGGT
>JASHSF010000268.1 GCA_030036955.1 Nitrososphaerales archaeon | reverse complement strand
CGCGCCGCTGCCGATAATTCACTTTTGGAGATTTCAAAAAAATATTACGGAAAAGTGCTCGCCATTCGAGAGGCCCTGAATATTGAGGCGCAGAGATTTGAAGCCCTCGGACGCGCCGGGCAGAGCGAGAGAGTTTTCGTGATAGAAGGTTGGATTCCGACAAACCGGTATTCTGAGCTAGAGACCAGGCTCAATTCTTCGCTGAACAGAAAAGTCGTGATTGAGGAAACACAATCCAAGGATCTTCCACCAACTCTTATGCAAAACAGTCCTAAGATCAACTACTTTGAATTTTTTGTGAGATTCTTTTCGCTGCCGCAGGAGGAAGAGATTGATCCGACCTGGACCATTGCCATTGTCTTTCCGATTTTCTTTGGAATGATGCTTGGAGACGTTGGATACGGACTCGTGATTCTCCTTATCGGATTTTGGTTCGTTCGCATATCGGCCAACAAGGCTAACACAAAGTGGCTGCCGCTCCCAATAAGAAAATTCGGGAAGAGTCTCATGCCAAAGCGCGTGCTGGGAAGCCTCGGAAAAATTTTGATTCCTAGTGCGATTGTTGGAATGATCTTCGGCGTACTGGTTAACGCCTATTTCGGTTTCAAACTACCCTTCTATACGCCAGTCTTTGATCTTATCACAGCGCCCCAAATTTATCTCGTCATTACGCTATTCGTGGGCCTCGCTCACCTTACGCTCGGCTACATTTACGGAATATACATCGCGCTTCACTGGGGACACAAACGCCATGCCTACGGAAAGGTTGGATGGCTTGGTTTTCTTTGGAGTGGCGTGACTACTCTCTACGCGGTTTTTGCGGGAGTGCTCGGGGCTCCCGTATCGAATGTTGTACTCTATACTGGCCTCACAGGATTAGTTGTTTTCGGAGGCATGATTTTCTACTTTGAAAAGATGAGATTCCTAATGGAGATTCCAACTATCATAAGCCATGTAGTCTCTTATGGCAGGATACTCGGAGTACTCCTTGCATCTTTTCTCCTCGGATACATCGCTTCCGTGAGTCTGGAAGGATCTATTGGAGGGCCTATTGCTGGACTTCTGGTCTCCTTAGTGGTGCTTCTGCTCGTTACAATTCTCAATATTGTTCTTGGAATTTTTGAACCGGCGATCCAAGGCATTAGGTTGCACTATGTAGAGTTCTACAGCAAGTTTTTCGAGGGAAATGGAAAGAGATTCCAACCTTTCGCAGAGAAACGCCAGCTCACCAAGAAAGTTGAGACGTGAGGGAAAAACTCTTTTTAATCCATTTACGGCATTTCCGAAATACCTGAGGTATATTTAGAAAATTGGTAGCTACCCTTGACCCGGGCATTGCCCTTGCTTATGTTGCCGCTGCGATCGCAATGGCAGGTGGTCTTATTGGAACTGGTATTGCTCAATCAGGAATTGGCGCAGCTGGAATGGGCGTCGTGGCTGAAAAACCTGAGCGTCAGGGAACAGTTCTGTTTTTTCTGGTCATTCCCGAGACGCTGTTCATATTCGGATTCGTCGTTGCCTTAATCATAATGTTAGGCATACTAAAGCCGTAGCACTTGAGGACTATCCTGGACCGAAAAGCGAAGATTTCGGCCGGGAACATAATTTCTTTTTTGGATGGAACGTGCAAATCAAAACCTGAAGGATGGATTACATGGGCCTCGATGATATGCTGACGTCGATCCAGTCGCAGACTGAATCTCAAGCTTCTCAAATTATTTCTGATGCAAGGGCGCAAACAGATACCATCATAGCTGAGGCGAAAAAGCGAGCTGAATCAATTATTTCGCAGAGCGCCCAGCAGAGCCAAAAGGACGTGGAAGAAGAGCGAATGAGGGTTCTTGCGTCCGCTCGTCTGGAATCAAACCGCCGCTTGCTGGAGGCGAGAGACGAGGTTTTGAAAGGATACGAAGATCAAGCTTCAAAATACTTGGCTGAATTTGCAAGCTCACCGGATTACAAAGACTTCTTCGTACGCATGACGACAGACGCAGTCTCCAAAATTGGAGACGACGCGGTGGTTCAGGTAAATGCGAGGGACAAACAGCTTCTGAAGGACCCAAAGCTGAAGCAGCTAAAGGTTCAGGTGTCTCCAGACCCGCTCGACAGCGTCGGCGGTGTCGTCGTTTATTCCAAAGATGGCAAAAGGCGCGTCGACAATACGATCGAATCCATTTTTAACGAAAGAAGGGATGAGCTCCGCCTGAAGCTTAGCCAGCAAGTTTTCGGCGCAAAACAAGCATAGTGCCGCCTTTCCTCGGTGTTTTTTTGTTGGTGAGCCCACAATACGCGTACGCAAATGCGAGAGCGAAGGCTCTGCAGTCAGATTTGATTACCCCTGCACGGCTGGAGTCGCTCGCCTCGATGAAAGACTTTGACGAAATTGCGCACGAGCTCAGTCTGACAATTTACAAGGACGATCTCTCAAACCTATCCGTGAAATACTCCGGAGCGGATCTGCTAGAAGCTGCGATCCACAGAAATCTTGTTCGAGCGCTGAAAACGGTTATTGCGCTCACGCCTGATGACTCAAAAGACGTCATCTCTCTGATCCTCGGCTCTTGGGACATTAGGAACATCAACCTCATAATTACCTCGAAGGCGCTGGGTTATTCATTCGGGAGCCAGAGCGACGTTTTTCTGTACTCGACCCACGACTTTCCCCTCGGTCCTATTGCTGGAGCTTTGAGCTATTATGACCTAAAAAATTTGATAGACATGAAGGATATTTCGGAGGTCGTGCAATGGGTCGGAAGCAGACTCGGCGCGGATTTTGAGCCATACCTCGAAAAATACAGGACAGATGGAGAATTCGGATCTCTGCTGCTCCAGATCGAGCTTACATACCTCCGACGACTTGTCACTTCAATGTCCGGGAGAGCTGGCTCCGACATGAGGGTTCTTGCTGCCCTTCGCTCGCAGATTGATGAAAAAAACATCATTGCAATCATGAAGGCAAAGCAGGTCGACGTCAACGCGCAGGATGTGCCAAAGTTTACAGTTGACGGAGGCAATATCGGAAAGCAAGCTTTGGCAGACCTGTACAGAGCAAATAACGTCGAGGAACTGATTGAAAACTTGAAGCCCTTTTACGATCTGACTGAAGCGTTGAGCGACTATAGGAAAAACGGTCTAGTTCCAGTAGAAAATTTGCTCCACAAAAAAATCACTCAAAAAACAATTGCGTCGCTCAGAGTCGCTCCCCCTTCGCTTTCATCGGTGGTAGCTTTCGTTATGCTGAAACAGCTCGAGATAGAAAATTTGACAAAGATAATTCGCGGCAAAACAAACGGCGTATCAGACTCGGATATCAAGACGTCCCTAATATTTGCCTAATTCATGGTGATTTGAAAGGACATGTCAACCACAGCTCCAGCGGGCACTGACAAAACTGTAGTGCTCGGCGATGAATCTATAACACTCGGTTTCCGCTTAGCAGGCGTATCGGAGTGGTACAGCCTAGTAGGCGATCAAGCAGCCGACAAGCTCCGAGAGCTGCTCAAGAGAGACGACGTAGGGATCATCATCGCGGGAAGCACCGTAAGAAAATCCATGGATTGGAGGTTGCAAAATGCAGTCGAAGCTTCTTCGAAGCCGATTGTGGTTTTCGTGCCAAGCAAGGGAGAGGACGAGCAAGAGTCGCAGATGTCACTCAAAGAGCTGATTCGCAGGTCGATAGGAATAAATTTGGAAACGTAAGGATTACCAAAAAGGATTCATTTTTGTGGCGTTGAGATAATTTTGGGAAACATTCTAAAAATTTCGGGCCCAGTCGTTGAAGCCGAGGGTATGCGGGGGGCGAAGATGTTCGATGTCGTCCGAGTCGCTGATGAGGGGTTGATTGGAGAAGTCATCAGGCTCCAGGGGGACATTGCTTCTGTTCAAGTGTACGAGGACACTTCTGGCATTAGACCAGGGGAGAAAGTAGAAAACACCGGTATTCCGCTGTCCGCTGAACTCGGCCCAGGACTTGCGACGTCGATTTTCGACGGCATACAGCGACCCCTTGAGATTATTCAAGCACAAAGTGGCAGCTTCATTCGCCGTGGCGTCGTCGCGCAGGCTCTTGACAAGACAAAGAAGTGGAAATTCGTTCCGGCACTCAAGGTCGGCACGGAAATTCAGCAGGGCGACATTTTGGGCAAGGTTCAGGAAACGCAAATCGCCGAACACAGAATCATGTGTCCAGTTGGTGTGTCCGGGACACTAATTTCGATCGAAGACGGCGAATTCAACATTGAAGAACCAGTTTACACGTTGAAGCTCAAGTCGGGCGAATCAAAGAGCTTCCCAATGCTGCAGAGGTGGGAAGTCAGAAGGCCGAGGCCATACAGGCAAAAGCTGCAGCCGATTACCCTCCTTACAACTGGTCAACGTGTCATCGACGCTTTCTTCCCCATCGCTCAGGGAGGGACAGCTTGCATCCCTGGTCCTTTCGGCTCGGGCAAAACTGTGACACAGCAACAACTTGCGAAATGGGCTGATGCGAACATCATTGTGTACGTGGGTTGCGGTGAGCGCGGGAACGAAATGACTGAAGTGCTTGTAACCTTTCCGGAGCTCGAAGACCCGCGAACTCGGAGACCGCTTATGGAGCG
>JASHSF010000267.1 GCA_030036955.1 Nitrososphaerales archaeon | reverse complement strand
GTGCATCCATGGCATTGTAAGCAGGCTTTTCGTCTGGAGATGCTATTTCGGGAAAAACGTTCGGGATGAGTCCGTCTGAGAGATAAGCGAGAAAGGTCCTGATGATTTCCTTTCCTTCTTCTTCCCTCTTGGTAACCAGCGTGATTCCGGGAAGCGAAATCATAGAGTCGCGCCCCCAGTCAATGAACCAGTGGTAGCCCGCAACGATCGATTTTGCTTTTGTAGATTTTCTCCGCACGATGAATGTGTCGGCTGCGTTCGCGAGAGAAATGAAGAAAGGATCGGTCTGCGGTAGCTTCTGCAAAATGGTCCGGAGCCTTGCCATCTCGCGGTATCTCAATCCCTCAGGAGAAAACGTATCCCTTTTCGAGAGCGTAGCCATTATCGAGATCTGGGAACCGCGGTCCATTCTTGCCACAAAGTATCCGGGATTGTACTGATCTTCCCTGTCAGCAAGGCCGCGCTCTGCTTCAACTTCGTAAATGAAATTCTTGTACCAGGAACCAGTAGATAAGTAGCCAGCAATGTCCGACTGCAGGTATATGCTCATAGCGCCTGCGAATGGCTTGATCTCGACGCCTTTCGGGTTGAGTGTTTGGGAGAAGCTCCAACCCGGTTCTTCCCTTGTCCTAGAATGATAGTCACGGTAGTTGACGATTGGAAATATCGTGAGCTTGAGGGTTGAATCGGTATCGATGATCTTGTAAGTAACTATCGTGCTATTTTCCTCGTACGGCATGAACACGCTTTTTTCAATTATCGTGTTTCCGAGCTTGTAAGTGAAAACGGGATACCTTTCGAAGCGAAATTGCTCGAGGTGGAGGTAACCCTGGGGGTAAATCGTACCTGGATAGCGATTCACTGCGAGAAGATATTTTCGACCTCCAATGTCCACTTCTTCCTCCAGTTTCGACAGGAGCATTGTTCTCCTGACCGGCGGCTCCAGCGCAGCGACAAGCAGGCCGTGGTAGGCCCGAGTGTTTAGACCGATTACAGTGCTCGAAGCGTAAGAACCGAGACCATTTGTAACGAGCCATTCTCTCGCTCTGCCAAGGTCGTAGTCCTTTGTTACGCTGGAATCGAAAACAGTTTGCAAGGAACACCTTCGTAACTTGCAGCTTCAAAATGTTTTTTGAACTTCGCTTCGAGGCAATCGCAGGGAGTCCAATTCGAGAAGGTAACCTCTATTACTGCACTTTTTGAAACCAGAAACCCGTTCAAAATGCCGAGGTCTTTCGTCCTTCCGAATCAGCCGACAAGGTACGCTCGCAGCCACACTTTCAAAATCAAAGATACCAAACTGCACCTAGAAATCGATTACCCAAACCGCGCAATCGAGGGAAGGGTTATCCATTCGATCGAGCCGATCGGGAAGCCCATAGATTTTGTAGAACTGGATTGCGCTGAGCTCGACGTATCTTCGGTTAGGGTGAACGGCGAAACATCTCAGGCAAAAGCCCTTGCGGACAAGATCTCAATCCCTTTTGGTTTCGACCTAAAACCGGGCGAAGTTGCGAAGATTGAAGTCGAGTACTCTGGTCATCCCAGATTGGGGGTTTATTTCCGAGGTCCAACGAAGGATTTTCCGGAAAGAAAACCACACATATTTACTCACGGAGAGGCGGAAGATTCGCACTACTACTTTCCTTGCTACGATGCCCCAAATATGAGAAGCGCCTCTGAAACCTCACTCACCGTTCCATCCAATTGGATTGTGATTTCAAACGGTGAGCTTGTCGAACAACCAAAAGAAGAATTCGGCAAAAAAACCTGGCGCTACAGGCAAACAGTGCCACACGCTGCCTACCTTCTTTCCTTTGTCGCAGGTGAATACGAAATAATTGAAGAGGAGCACGACGGAATAAAGCTCGAGTACGTTGTCCCGCCTGGGAAGGCGGAGGAGGCCAAGAGATCTTTCGGAAAGACTCCGAAAATGTTAGACTTTTTCGCCAAAGCGACCGGACACAAATATCCTTATCCGAAATATGCGCAAGCGACCGTTTCAGAATTTATGGCAGGCGGAATGGAAAACATTACCGCGACTACGCTTACGGAGAGAACTCTCCACGACGCGCGCTCACACATCGATTTTACAAGCGACAATCTCGTAGCTCACGAGCTTGCACACCAGTGGTTCGGAGACTGGATCACCTGTAAGGACTGGGCCCACGCTTGGCTCAACGAGGCGTTCGCGACTTATTTCAACTGCTTGTTTCGCGAATTCGATCTCGGAGTAGATGATTTTCAGTACTTCATGCATACACCGACGTTTGAAAATTACCAGGAGGAGCTCGACCGCTATCAACGGGCGATAGTCTGCAACAGATACTGGGATCCCGACGAGATCTTCGACTTTCACACTTATGAAAAAGGAGCGACCGTTCTGAACGCCCTGCGAGGTATGCTCGGAGACGACGTGTTCTTTTCAGGAATACGAAATTACGTTTCAAAGCACAGGAATTCAGTTGTTGAGACCTTTGACTTTCGTGAAGCTATGGAGGAAGCAAGCGGTGTTGACCTCGAGCAATTTTTCGACGATTGGATCTACTCGCCCGGTTTCCCTGAGTATTTGGTCTCGTACACTTGGAATAGTGAAAACGATCTCGCAGAGCTCAAGGTGGAGCAAATCAATGCCGAGAAAGATGACGTTCCTCTTTACAAAACTCCGATCAAACTCTGCTTTGCCTTCGAGGACGGGTCAAAAGCATCAAAGAGAGTTAGTATGAGTGACAGGTCAACGAGCTTTGTGTTTTCCTTCAAAAAGAGTCCGCTAAACGTGAATTTTGATCCGAAAAACTGGATACCGAAGAAGATCAAATTTCAAAAACCGAAAGAAATGTTTCTTTATCAGTTGAAGAATGACGATAACTCTATGGAAAGAGTTAGGGCGTGCGAAGGATTGATTGACTTTCCCACAAGCGACGTCGTGAGAGCTCTGGGCGAAGCTCTTCAAGAGGACAAGTTTTGGGGCGTTCGCGTTGAAGCTGGGAGAGCTCTGGGCAAGATAGCTACGATGGAGTCTGGCGAAATATTGCTTTCGTGTGCCACAAACAAAGACCCCAAGGTTCGAAGGGGCGTGGCTATTGGTCTGAGGGGAACTGCAAAGATCGAAGATGAGCGTTTGAGGGAAAGAGCTCTCAGTACGCTGATTTCAATGTTGGAGAACGATGAATCCTACTTCGTCCGAGCATATGCCGCTTGGTCGCTTGGATTCTATAAGGAGGAGCGCGCCTTCACTGCAATGTCCGGAGCAATAAACCAGGAGTCAATCAACGATGTTATCAGATACCGCTTGTTCCTGGGCTTCATAGAAAGGAAGGATCTAAGAGCTGTGCCGCTAGCGATTGATGTTCTTCTACACGGCAAGTGGCACCTAGGAAGAGCCGGTGCGGCAGATTGCCTTGGAGGAATTGGCAAAAACTCGCCCGAAGCACTCAAAGCTTTGCTTGAGGCGAGAAGCATTCCGGACCACTACGTGAGGAAAGAGTCTGCTCTCGCCATTGGCAAGTATGGGGATCCCTCTGCGGTTTCCGAACTGAAGAGCTGGTTGAATCAAGAGACGACAGGAAATGTTCGCAGGGCTATCAGAGAATCAATCTATTCCTTGGAGAATAATCTAGAGGAGCAAGAACGATCAGCAATAATCACGGGCGAGCTGGAGAAATTGAGAAACGAAACCGCAAAGCTTGTAGCGAAACTTGCAGAAAACCAAACTCGCTCAAACGCTTAGCAATCGGGCTGCGTTGCGGTAGAGCACCTTCTCAGCAACGCCCGACTTTAGCTTTGGCTTGCAGTGTTCCTCAAACTCTTTCATCCAAAGAGGAGTTCGGATCATCGGGTAATCCGTACCGAACAGTATCTTATCCTTCAAGAGCCCATTCATGTAGGTCAAGAGAAGCGGCGGGAAGTATCTAGCCAGCCATCCCGAAATGTCGACGTAGATGTTCGGATTTCTCGTAGCGACTGCAAAACACTCTTCCATCCACGGCCAGCCGAAGTGAGCGCAGATCAGTTTGAGATCGGGGAAATCCTGAGCAATGTCATCAAGGTCAAGAGGGTGCCCGTGGCGAATCTTGCAGTAGCCCAGCCCGGTTGTGCCGGTGTGGTGAAGAATCACGAGTCCGTACTCTTGGCACTTTTCGTAGATCGGGTACAGTTTCTCGTCGTTTGGATTCATGCCTAAAGCGTCGCAGTGGAGCTTGATGCCCTTGAACCCGTAGTCAAGAGCTAGAGTCTTCAAATTCGCGAGCGCGTCGTCCATCCTAGGGTCGACCGAACCGAAGCCGATGAACCTATCTGGGTACCTATCTACAAGCTGTTTCAAGGATTCGTTTCGAATGGTGTAATTCGCAAACTCTGGTTTTTGCACGCTACGGACGTCTTGACCTAAAATGACAGATTTCGAAACGGAAGCTTTGTCCATGTCTTCAACTATGTCTTCCATCTTCTTTGGCAGAATGTCGCGCGAAATTCTGAAGAAATCTATAGCGAATTCTATGCATTTGTTTTTCTCCATAAAGTCGAGGGTCCAAGGATGAACATGGACGTCGATGTACTTGCCTGCCAGGATCCTTCACCAAGCTATGACCAGTGGCTAGACTCGCTCTACAAGAGTAGCGATTCCTTGACCGACCCCGATGCACATTGTAGCTAGCCCTCTCTCGGTCTTGCGGCGTTGCATTTCGTGAACCAACGTTGTCATAATCCGCGCGCCCGAGGATCCTATCGGGTGACCGAGTGCAATCGCTCCGCCGTTGACGTTCATCTTCCCCCCTCCATCGAAATTGATGAATTTGAGGCAGGACAGAACCTGTGCTGCAAATGCTTCGTTTAACTCTACCAGACCAACATCTTCGATTTCGATCTCCGCCCTTTTCAGAACTTTCCTTGTCGCGGGCACCGGACCAAGGCCCATGAAAGATGGGTGAACCCCCGAGACTGCAGTTGCGACGATCCTGACCTTGGGTGCTAGCCCCATTCGCCTAGCGCGTCTCGAGGACATTACTAGACACGCTGCTGCGCCGTCGTTGATGCCGCAGGAGTTTCCCGCGGTTACTGTGCCGCCTTCGCGGAACGCTGGCTTTAGTTTCGATAATTTTTCGAGTGAAATATCCGCCCGTGGACCCTCGTCCTTGTCAACAATTACGCCTTCGGACACCGGAACCGGGATGATTTCTTCTTTGAAAATCCCCTGCTCTATTGCCCTGGTCGCGAGCTGGTGGCTCTTCACAGCAAATTGATCCTGCTCCTCGCGAGGGATCCTGTAGCGCTCTGCCAGATTTTCAGCCGTTTCTCCCATGCTGTACGGCGGGAACTGTGCGGCAAGCTTCGGATTGACAAGGCGCCACCCAAGGGTAGTATCGACTATCTGGGGTTGGCGGTCAAAGGCTTTGGCGAATTTCGGAATCACGTAAGGGGCACGGCTCATCGATTCGACCCCGCCAGCGATGTAGATGCTTCCGTTCCCGACCATTACCTCGTGAGCAGCTTGATTTATCGCTTCCAAACCAGACCCGCAGAGCCTGTTGACTGTGCATCCGGCGACCTTGAACGGCAGACCAGCTAACAAAAGTGACATTCTAGCGACGTTTCGATTGTCCTCGCCAGCTTGATTACCGTCGCCGAAATAGACGTCTTCAATCTGCTCTGGATCAACCTTGTTTCTTTCGACCAGAGTTTTAATGACGAGTGCTGCAAGATCATCCGGTCGAACTGATGATAGAACTCCACCGTATTTTCCGACCGGAGTCCTTATGCAGTCAACGATGACTGCATCCTGTAATGCTTGACCGGGCATAACATTCGCCGATAGTGAGTGCCTCTTGCTCTTTCAACAGGATTTTTAAAAAACCTTTGATGCCCAAAGCTATGATTGGCTGAATCAAAAGTTCCGAGGCTTTCAGATGCCGCTCTAAAACGTAGGAATCATCGTGTCTTCATCGAATTCTATTTCCTTCCCGGTGATTCCGATCTCAGGGAGCGCAGGAAATTCTATTCCAAAGTCGTCCAATCTTCTCTTGACCTCGAGAATCGCGTTCCTCCAGCACACCGTTTTTTCTTCCATGCTGAGCACCCCGAGGCCCGCGTCGCGCGCGATTCCTTCCATGTTTCGCTGGACGTCCAAAAAGTTAGGAGGAAGCTTCCAGAATTCGTTAGGCGGTTCGTAGAGGATCA
Organism: Nitrososphaerales archaeon; assembly: GCA_030036955.1. Taxonomy (GTDB): domain Archaea; phylum Thermoproteota; class Nitrososphaeria; order Nitrososphaerales; family CADDZS01; genus JASHOD01. The sequence goes on along the minus strand of JASHSF010000267.1, from coordinate 8,919 downwards.
TTGAAAGAAAAGTAAAGCCAGCCCGCAGCTGCTTTGTCACGGTTTTCTTGTCGTCCTCTGACATGTTTCTTGCGACGCTGTCGAGACCCAGGTAGGTGAAGGCGAGGTGTCTCGACTCGTCCCGTGCGATGTTTTTCAAAGCTTCAGTGAAAGCAGGGTGCGTTGAGTGCTTGCTCATTTCGCTGAACAGAGTCCCGGCGCAGCGTTCGCCGAGCATAAAGGAAGAGAAAATTATCGGCCAGGTGTGGCGTACGTAGGCAGTGCTGTATCCGCGCCAGTACCTTGCTCCGTTGTAGTAGACCCACTTTATGTTGCGCAGTGCGTCTTCATCAAAACTTGACTTTGGTTTCCAGCCCTGCAGAAAATTCGGGCAGAGCTTATTGCAGGCTCGCATGCAGCACTCGTCGTGCCTGCATTCGTCCATGACGATCGATGCGAACATCTTCTTGACCGGGTCTTGCTCGTGAATCTCAAAAGTGTGAATCATTGCTTTCGCAAAGACAGGGGGCCCAGAGTTCTCAAAGTTCGCAAGGAGCGCCCACCAATAAGACATAGCGGTCTTTTGCTTGTCATCGTAATCTCTAGGATCTAGAGAAGCCCAGTTTATGGCAGAGGGATTCCACGCCTCCTTGAGCGCCCTTTCGAAAAGGTCCCGGAGTCTCTGGTCCTGAACAGTCCACTCAACAGGGTAGATGTTCGGCAGCTCGATCTCAGGAGGGTCCTTCGAGTAATCAAGAGTACCATCGGAGCGGGAATTTGATTTTGAATTGCTAACTAATGTCAAAAAGAGATCTCAATTATCATGTAAATCCTCTCAACTCAATAAAAGCGTTTTTTCTTTTTGACAATTTTTCTAATTAAATTGCACCTTTTTGCACTATCGGACAGCTCCCTTCTTATACCGCGGAATCACAATGTAATCTGTGATGGAAGTAAACACGTCAAGTCCAGCAGTTTGCAGTCGCCACAAGGTAAGGCTGCAGCCCAACGAGCACGGCCAAATGCAATGCCCTGTATGCGAGCAAATCCGAACGCAAGAATCGGCTCGAAGAGGAAGCCGCAGGCGCTAAGCCAGTATTCGCGATTTACGGAGCTTCGTTAAATCTGAAACTTTCACGTCGCAGAGTTTTCTCTACCTTTTTCGCAAGGGAGAACACAGCGCGCAGAGGAGTGATTAGCTGCCAGTGAACTGGGGCGGTCGTTTCTCTCGAAACGCCTTAACTCCTTCTTTATGATCCTGAGTGTTTCCTGCGATCTCTTGCATATACGCTTCATACTCAAGAGCTTCGTCGATATCGACGTAAAGTGCTTTGTTAATTGCCCTTTTAGATAATCCCAGACCTTTGGGTCCCTGTGCGAGTTTTTCAGCCAGCGCCTTTGTTTCGCTCTCGAGTTTATCCTGTGGAACGACTTTGTTCACGGCTCCTAATCTTTCGGCTTCCTTTGCGTCAATGCCCTCTCCGGTAAATGCTAGCTCAAACGCCTTGGAGAGACCGAGCAGGCGGGGCATGAAAAATGTGGCGCCTGAATCGGGCACAAGTCCAACTTTCGCAAAAGCCTCGACAAATCTTGCCCCTTCGCTTACAATCCGGAGATCGGCTGCGAATGCCAGCCCCATACCCGCTCCCGCCGCGACGCCATTGACCATGGCAATTACCGGCTTGTCGATGCTTCGCATTTTGGAAACGATGGGATTGAATCCCTCTCGAAGATCGTCAGCAAGGGACAGGTTACCTCCAGACGTTCTCGCGCTCAATGCCTGCAGATCCGCTCCTGCGCAAAAGGCGCGACCGGAACCAGTCAGCACAATGCATCGAATAGTTGGATCTTTTTCAAAGTCTTTCAATGCCGACAGTACCTCCTTCATAGTCTCGAGGTCGAAGGCGTTCAGAACTTCTGGCCGGTTGAACCTGATCCATCCCACACCTTCTTCTTTTTTGACGATTGTGCGAGGCTTTTCCATTTCTTCACAACTCGAATCTTACTTGCCCTTGAACACTGGCTTGCGCTTTTCAGAAAATGCCTTCATGCCCTCCGCTTTGTCCTCGCTCCCCAGCAGAATGTAGAAATTCTTTCGCTCGAATTGGACGCCCTCACTGAGATTAGAATCAAGCGCTTTGTTAACGCACTCCTTTGCAACTCGAATTGCGAGAGGCGACTTTGAAGCCAGGTCATTGGCAAGTCGCTTTGCTTCAGAAAGATAGCTCTCGTCAGGAACAATACGGCTGACGAGGCCCCAGTCGAAAGCTTCCCTAGCGGTAATTTGCCTACCGCTGAGAATGAGATCCATAGCTTTGTACTTGCCAATGGTTCTCGTAAGTCGCTGGGTTCCTCCTGCTCCGGGCATAACGCCAACGTTTATCTCCGGTTGTCCGAGCCTTGAAGATTCAGACGCGATTATCATATCACATGCCATTGCCAGCTCCAAGCCTCCGCCGAAACAGTAGCCACTCACTGCTGCAATAATGGGTTTCTTGATTTTAGTCTGGATTTGGTCGAAAATTTCCAAATGGCCTGCCTTTAGGGCGTCTATCGGGCCCATATCCGACATTTCCTTGATGTCGGCACCTGCCGAGAATGTTCTCGGTCCTCCGGTTATGATAATTGACTTTATGTCAGGATCTGATTCTAGTTCAGTAAGGCCTGCAAGTATATCGCGTATAAGCCCCATGGATAATGCGTTTAGCGCTCCAGGGCGATTCAAGGTTACAATTCCAATGGCTCCTTCTCTTCCTAGCTTTATGTTTGCATAGTCAGACTTCGTACTCGAGGACATTGAAATTCAGAAGCCAACTAGAGTTGCTATATTTTTTTCTGACAAAATCGATCTAAACCGGATGATCTAGCGAGTCCCGTCCGGTTGTCAGAAATCCACTTTTATTGTCAGAATTTCGTAGTTTCGATATGGAAAAGTGATGGAATTTCCTTCAACCACGAGTTCTTTGCCTGCAATTTCCGATAATTCTAAAAGATCAAGCAGCTTTGCGCTCTTGATTTTCCGAAACATATCGATCCGCGCTTTCCCTCGCTTGTTGTGCATCTCGTAGAGTCGGAGAACCAGACTCTCGTCGTTGTCCTCGCTTAATTTCACGGCTTCAAGCATCAAGTTATCCGGAGTAACTGTTATGAAAGATCGCAAAGCTGAATCAAAGCTTCCGTTCTTTGCATTGTTTGGCGGAACCACTCTGATTGGAACGCTCAGCTCATACGCTACTTGTGGGACTCTCGCTTTCCTCCAGTCATCCTTGTGCGGATAGAGCGAATACGTAAAAGTGCTCGGCCCGTCCGAGTCGCTCGCATAATCTGGATAAATCGGAGTTTTCGCGATCGAAAGCCCAAGCGAACCGTCCTCAGCCGAAATTCCGTGCCTACCGTCATTCAGCAAAGCAATTCCATAGTCGCCTTCCGAAATGTCGGCCCACTTTAGCATAGGGACTTCGAAGCGGGCTTTCTCCCATGACGTGTTCCTTGCTGTTTTTCTTTCGAGATTTCCAAAGGGGATGTCAAACGTCGCGGTATCGGAATTTATTATGAAATGGAACCAAACCTTGAGTAGCAGTTCTCTGTCGCGCAGGTCAGTTGTCGTTACAAAATCGACTCGTCTCGAATCCGCGCAGAGGATGATATCTTGGTTAATTGTTGAATTTCTGAATTTGTGCCTCGCTCTCACTCGAACTCTCAAAGGACCGGACTCGATGACTTTCAACTCTTCGACTGTGAAGAGCTCGAAGGCCGTGTTCTTGTAACCCTTCTCGATATCCCACGCGTCAGCCCATCCAGGAATGTTTTCATAAAATACAAGGCGGTTGCTCTTCTCCCGGATTACTTCCCGATCAAATTCTTTATCGTAAATGGATGAAATGCAGCCTTCACTTTTCTCCAGTGTGATCTTGAAGTGTTTGTTCTCGAAGATGATTTTCTTATCGTATTCCATTACGCTCGCAGGTGCTTCAACGACGAGTATTGACTCTTTGCCAAGTCGCGAATATCCAACAGAGGGTACGCTAACCCTCACTAAGTAGCCCTCTTCCGTTTTTTGGGAAGAGGTATAATCCCCGGTTGGCAAGGTGATATATTCGCACTTTCTCGCCCAAGGAAGTGAATTGAAGAGGAGGCCGACGCCATTTGGGGCAAGTGCAGTCATCGACTCCTGAGATAATTGTCCTGCTCTCTCGACCACTTTCTCGAGTTCTTGATAGGCGGTTACGTAAGCTTCGTTTATCGCACTTCCGGGCAGTACATCGTGGAACTGATTCTTTAGAACAATTTTCCACAATTCCTCAAATTCTTTTCGTAGCGCGCTTCTATTTCGGCCATCACTACTAAATTCCAGAATACCTGTCCAAAGCTCTGCCTCTCTTAGCGACAGCTCGGCTCGCCTGTTTAGGCGCTTTATCCTTGTGTGTGATGTCATGACGCCGCGGTGAAACTCGGCGTAAAGTTCGCCGCTCCAAGTTTGATCCTTGAGACTAGCGAAAGAATCCATGTACCGCTCCTTTAGGCTAGGGTACTCAAGTTTAATTTTCGGAAGGCTCGGAAGCTTGTTTAATATTTCTGCTCTTATCAACATCTCCTCAGTAGGCCCTCCTCCGCCGTCCCCGTAACCGAATGCGTAAAGCATTGGATCTTTTTTATCTTGCCAGTTTCTCCATTGCTCTAAAAATCGATCCAGGGCAAAATCCGAATTGTATCCGTCCCTTGAATGTCCAAACGCTATTGAATTCAGAACGGTGCCATCAATCCCCACCCAGTAAAAGAGCGAATAAGGAAACGTATTGGTATCGTTCCAGAAGACCTTTTGAGTTGCAAATATTTCAGCTCCGCCAAGTTTCGCAATCTGTGGCACCGAAGCGGCAAAGCCGAACGAGTCCGGGAGCCAGTACACTCTCGCGAGCTTTCCGAATTCCGTCAAGTAAAACCTCTGTGAGTAGAGAAATTGCCTTGCAAATGACTCACCTGAGATTAGGTTGGCATCGCTCTCGACCCAGCCTGCGCCTAGCTCCCACAGTCCCCTGTTCACGTAGTTCTTAACTTCCTCGTAAAGTAGCGGTTCTTTCTCCTTGATCCATTCAAAGTAAAGTGCGGTGCTTTGCATGTGGTGGAATGAAAAGTCCCTCTGAAGAGTCGAAACCACGGAAAAGGTCCTTGGGACCTTCTTCAGTGTTTCGTCGAAATGCCAGAGCCATGCAGTGTCGATGTGGCCGTGCGAAATTCCCAAGACTTCTCCGCCCTTGCCGTATTTTTCAGTGAGATTTTTCAGCCCAGCCTCGATTAGGGCAAGCGCGCTACTCCATTTGGAATAATTTTTTTCCTCCTTGTAGCCTATTTCTTCGATGTGCTTTCCATTTTTCGGGATTACCTCCAGAAGCTCGTTCGGAAAAGGATCCGGCGAAAGGTAAGCAGCTAGCGAAAGCTGGTCCCGAGTTACACTTTCGAAATACGCTACTCCAAGCGCTGATGTAAGCAGCTCGAATAGATCCTTCGAAAGTTCCGGAATGCTCGTTAGCTTTGCTAGCTGGAAAATCGATGAAAAGTAATTCCAGCACTTGTAGACTACCGGGTCCCTTATTGCAAGAGTTGGCTTACCGGGGAAAATTTCAATCAATTCACCAAACGCCTTGTAGGGCGTAAACTCTGCACAGAGCTCGTGCTTGCCCAGAGGAATACAAGCGCTTTTGTGGTATCCGTCGAGGCTCCAGAAAGCTCGTCCGTCGAGCCTCAGTAGCGCAGATCCTTGATAGTCAACAAATGCTACGATGCAGTTCTCCTTTGTTACATTCAATTCGAGTTTTGCAATCGAATTGGATTCCAAAGGGGAGGACCAATCAAGACGCTGGATATCGTGGAAGCACCTTGCAAGCGAGAACGCGATGCGCCTTTCGAGTTCCTTTGTTTCTCGGGCTCCCACTGAACTGCTCACTGCGCTTACCGGTGCTTGTTAAGAAGTGAAATAGGTCTCTTGTTCTTTAACAGCATTGATTGGCGCTCAAGAATCTTCTGAGGGTTTTTTCAGATTGTAATATTCGTAGTAGCCGCCCCTGCTTCCTGTCTTGGTTTTAGGATCGCCTAGGAATCCGGCAGCTACGAGCCTCTTCAAAATTTCGGGAGGCTTGAAGCGCGGATCGCCAGTCTGCGCGTACAACGATTCCATGTTCCTCAATCTTGAATCTAGTCCAACCAGATCGCCAAGCTCGAAAGGACCAAGGGGGTATCCATATCCAAGTCGCATCGCGAGATCGATATCGCGAACAGAAGCAATGCCCTTTTCCAAAAGGGAGCTTGCTTCGGCGAAAACTGAAATGCCGATGCGGTTAGCAACAAATCCTGGGGAGTCGAGAACGCCTATGGGAATTTTACCGATTTTTTTCGCAACTTCGTTGACGGCAGAAAAGGCATTTTCGCTGGTTTCTTTCGTCCTTACGATTTCAACGAGCTTCATGATTTGCGGCGGATTAAAAAAATGCATTCCGACGATTCGCTTTTTCGTTTCGATATTGAAAGGATCTGAGATTTTCGAGATGCTGAGGGTTGATGTGTTCGAGCAAAGGACTGCGGTGTTTTTTGAGAAATTTTCGGCCGATTTGAATATCTCTCGCTTTGTGTCGATGTTTTCAATTGCTGCTTCGAGTACTAAATCACTATCGCGAAGTGCATCAGCCAGAGAGCTAAAAGTCGTTATTCTCGAAAAAGCTTCATCTGCCTTTTCTTGAGTCAATCGTCCTATCTCTACGGATTTCGAAAGTCCGTACCGTCCTGATTTTATTAAATCGAGTCCGCTTTGCAGTTGTTGCTCAGATACGTCGTAGGCGCTGACAGAAAATCCAGCCTGTGCAAAGACTTGGGCGATCTGCGCCCCCATTAGCCCGAGTCCTACGATCGTAATCCTAGAACTTTCAGATGACATCGATTCGTTGGGCTAATTTGTGCTGAATAAAGCTGTCTAGAGTAAAAAGTCTCTAGCGGGAGTTTTCAATCACGAATTTTTCAAGATCCTGCTCAGTAACAGCGCCGATCTTGCTCTGGGAGGGTTTCGCGTTTCTGAAGACTACGTAAGCGGGCAAGGACGAAATATGATATCTCGTGGCGAGCTCGCTGTACTTTTCTACGTTTACTTTCGCAAATACCATCGATTCATATTTGCTGGAGATTTTTTCAATTACAGGATTCATACGAATGCAAGGTTTGCACCAAGGGGCCCAGAAATCCACGAACATTTTTCTCGTCTTTTTAAGCGTTGAATCAAAACTCGATTGGTCCAGTTCCAGAACTCGGGGCATGCGAAAGCTTACTCTGAAATGTCTTACTTTTAATGTTAAAGGTCGAGAAGAAATCGAAGTTTGATCCTGGAATGGCCCTCCAGTATTTCTTCCTTGATTTCCATGTCGTGATACGTCGGGGCCTTGACCGCGGTTTTTTGCTCGTGCTTAGAAGGATCAAATTTTTCTCCCCAGCTTTTTGCAATGAGTTCATAACCTCGGCCTTTTTTCCAAGGAGAAATTTCACATTTAAGTTTCGAAAACAATAGGCCCTGCGTTTCTTCAGTAGAGATGAGCCACTCAAGCCACGAGTAGAGAAGAGCTTCTCTATCTTTCGCCTGAATATTCGCCTCCAATTTGATTTCGGAGTCGATGCTCTTTAGGTCGACCATCAATTCCTCGAGCGCTAGACCAGCGTTTTCGAATGCTTCGCCAAGCGTTGACCCGTAAGCCTCGATCTCCGCGTCGGTAATATGCTCGAGAAATTTGAATCTAGGTTCAAGAGGTCCAGGCAAAGCTTTGTCAGCACAAAATTCCCATTGCTTAAAAAATTCAGAATGCGAAAGCCTGATACTTTACAATCCCGAAGAGTTTTAAGAGTCTCCGCGTGCGAGAGTTGGCACTATTAGTGCCGGGGCAGATTTATGCCGGGGTTCTCAGTAGAGCCCGAAGGCAGAGTGGACCATTGCGCGGATTCGAGTTTGAAGCGTATGCCTTGAGTTCCGCTCATGAAAGGATAGCCCGTGGCCGGTTTCCGGCCTCGTCGGTTCGAATCCGGCCCCCGGCGCCTTATGTCCTAACAGGCGGACCCCTGATGTAATAAATGAAGAGTAAAAGATGAACCTCGACGGGACTCTTCTTATTATGCTACCCTAATGGGACATAGATCGCTGTCAACCTCGATCTCCTTATGGTTGATTTACACGTCAATTCAGGCACTTTAAACACAGAAGCGTGAATTTACACCGCTCAAACAACATAGTGGTTGATGCGTGTATTCTGTTGAAGCAGTTAAACGATTGCGCCTCTTTCAGGCCTCATCGGGATCGGTCAACACCATCAGAAAAGCCGAAATGTTCTAAAAAGCTGGACGCGTATGTTCTGGAAGGAGATAGAGAGTTTGTCAAACGGTGGTTTACAAATTCGATGGAACCAACAGGTTTCTACACTCAAGCGCTAGAGTGAATTTTGCAGTCGTCCTTTCTTTAGTTCTCCACAAGGCATTATTACACTTGATTCTCTCTTACCCTAGACGTAGTCTCGGAGGTCAACTGGCTTGACGGTTACAGAAGTATTGCAAAAGAGATCAAATCAGAGTGAAGTTCTGCCGCTCGGAGGTTCCTATGATCCAAAGAAAGTAGAGAATGTAGTTCGCGAGCGCTGGCAGGAGATGAAACTTAGAAACCTCATAGATGAAAAACTGCACGACAAGAAAAAGAGAGGATACGTCGAAGGACCCCCGACGCTGAACGGAGAACCTCACCTCGGGCATTTGAGAGGCCGGTTGATCAAAGACCTTTGGTTCCGCTACGAGACGATGAGAGGAACCAGGATCGATTTCAGGGGGGGTTGGGACACGCAGGGCTTACCCGTTGAACTGCAGGCTGAGAAGGAGCTTGGCCTCACCGGCAACAAGACCGCGAACCTGAAACTAATCGGAGAG